>CAJXRM010000013.1 GCA_913059205.1 uncultured Flavobacteriales bacterium | reverse complement strand
ACACAGAGTAGATCGTCGGCAGCGTCAGATGTGTATAAGAGACAGATCTTGACCTTCAGAATTCATTGGTTTCAATCCTTTTGCTTCCAAGGTATTCTTGAATTTATTATAAATTAAATGAAACCCCTCTTTCACTCCGTTAATATCCTCTGAAGTCTCATTATTTTTAATCGCGCGCTCAAAATCATCCAAAGTTGGAACAAGATCCTTTAGCACGTTCTCTCCTGCTGAATTGATCAAGTCTACTTTTTCCTTGTTCGTTCGCTTTCTGAAATTATCGAATTCGGCATGCAACCGTAAATACTTATTATTCAACTCGGCGTAACGCTCCTCCGCTGTTGGTTCAACCTGCTCTTGTCCTGTTTCAGTAGTTTCCACGTTCTCTACTTTCTCCTCGTTATTTATTTCGTTTTCTTCAGACATTGTACTTCAATTTAATTTGATTCTGTTTAGTCAAATTTTCTGCCAATCATTGAATTAGGACAGAGTGTCAGTTGTTTTATGCCATCTATGAAATCCTGTCATTCAACTTCACAACTTTGTCACGATGAAAAAAGGGCTCTGGATTAATTTGATTTACATATTTATAGCACATAATAAAATCACTACGTAAAACTACGTACACTCATTTGAGTAATATAAATCAATTATCATTCTCAATCATATTATTTCTTGTTTAAGGAAATCAATTGTACAACCTTTCCTACAACCAATTAAAACACGAAATATGAAAAACAAAATTCAACCAAAAACGAAATTAAAGATTTCGGTAAAAAAAGTACTCCTCTTCTCTACAATTGTAATTGTTGGTGGAGGTATAATATGGAAAATTATTATCGGAACTACAGCTGTAGTTGTGAACCCATTAAAGGCAGTTGCAATGTTCACACCTGCGACTGGCCCACAATTGAATGGCTTTGCATGGTGCGCAACGATCACCATTGACCATACAAAAGTAATGGGAACTACAGATCATACAGATTTCCCTTTACTTGTTTCTTTGATCGAGCCTTCACTAAAAAGTACAAGTAATGGTGGAAACGTTATAAATGCAGACGGCTCCGACATTGCCTTTACAGGTGGAAATGACATGCAACTTGATCACGAAATTGAGAGCTACGATCCTCAGACTGGTGCTTTAACCTGTTGGGTTAGACTGCCTGTATTGTTCAATAATGTAAATACAGAACTTAAAATTGGAGTTGGAAATCCAAATATTACAGTTACAACTACACCAGAGAGTGTTTGGAATGCAACATATGAGGCTGTATATCATATGCATAACAATCCTAATAACCAGGACTTAGATGACGTCGCAGGTAATTTTGATGGTGTAGATTATGGATCAATGGGAAGTAGTAATTTAATCAGTGGAAAAATAAGTAAAGCCATTAAATTCAATGGCTCAAGTAATTATTATGCAATTAAAAATAAATCATTCCACGGAACAGGTTCTATACCAACTCTGATGGTATCCAGTTGGGTAAGAACAAATTTTTCTCATTCATCCTATTCATCGAATTGGTCAATTGTCGATTTTGACCGATCAGAATTTTTCAACTTTTATGTTCATGGAACTGGAAAAATATCATTTAGTTCAACAGGATCGAATGGGACAAATGATTTTAACGGAGGACAAAGTGGACAAGTTAACGATGGAAATTGGCATTATGTTGTTGGGGTTTATGATGGCTCATCTAAACTTCTGTACATCGATGGAGTTTTAGTCGCGACGCAATCGAACGCACACAATGGTGCAGGAATTGGGCGTAACATCACTCGATATGGCTTCATTGGAGACGGATCGGAAGCGTCAAGTTTTAACTCAAGTCGAAACAATATATACTTTGACGGGGAATTAGATGAAATTCGAATTTTAACCGTTCCGAAATCCGCGGACTGGATCGCAACAGAATACAACAATCAAAATTCACCATCCACTTTTTATTCATTGGGCAATATTAATAATCTACCTATTGAATTGGATTACTTTAAAGCAAGTTTAAATGATGATCAGGTAAACGTAAAATGGAAGGTGATTTCGCAAAGAGATAACGACTATTTTACAGTTGAAAGATCTACAGATGCGCAAAATTTTGAACCTATAGGAACAGTGAAAGGAGCAGGAACAACACTAGAGGTGTTAAAGTACTCCTTTATTGACAAAGCGCCTTTAGAAGGATTGTCATACTATCGCCTAAAACAAACGGATTTTAACGGAATGTTTCAAGAGTTCAATATTGTAGCTATTAATTACTCGAAAAATGTAGAAACAGCTTCATTATCAAAAGTGTACCCTAATCCATTTATTGATGTTATTTCTGTTGAATACGAATTATCTTCATCTGGAGAAGTTTCATTCTCACTAATAAACCAATCAGGGATTCAATTTTACAATGAATCAGTATATGCTGATGAAGGAAAAAACAGTATAAAATTTCAAAGTTTAGGCGATTTACCAAAAGGTATTTACATGTTAAACCTTTACCAAAACTCTGTCTTTTTAGCGAGCAAAAAAATTATCAAGCAATAAAATTTATTGAACTTAAACAAAGAAATCATGACACTTCAAGAACAAATAAAAAGCAGAATTTCAAAGCAACATTGCCTGGGATGTAAAGTTGCCTTTGGTGTAAATATTTTATGGGGAATTTCCAATTACTTTATTTTCTCAGAAAACAAATGGACATATGTGACGATTAATTTATGTGTTGCAGCAATAATCTTAACATCTATAATTATCCGTACAAGGTTAAAAATATCGGGAGAAAATATGGGGCTAATTGCAATGCTCTCTACTTTAACTGCCTTTGCTTATATCTATAATACCGCTGATCTCATAGCTTTTCAAAAACTAACGTTTACGCATGCAGCGGCATTTATTGGGGCAGGAATGTTTCTGCTATGGCATTATAAATATTCTATCATTTCAGTCGCCTATGCAATACTAATTAATAGTCTGTATTACTTCCTTTTTAGTAAAATTAATATTGATGATTACCTAATTCAAGGAGCTTTAATGGTAATGACTACAGCATTCTTTATGGTGGTTTCGATCCAGGTACGTTATGCATTAACAATAAAAGAAATAGAAGCAAATATTAGATTAAGTGAAAACCAAAGACTGTTAAAACAAAGTTCCGAGCAACACAAGGTATTGTTTAATGAAAATCCAATTCCGATGTTAATCTGCTCAATTGAAACTGACAAAATTTTAAAAATAAATTTTAAGGC
Source organism: uncultured Flavobacteriales bacterium (assembly GCA_913059205.1). Lineage (GTDB taxonomy): Bacteria > Bacteroidota > Bacteroidia > Flavobacteriales_D > Crocinitomicaceae > UBA4466. The sequence continues at coordinate 41,289 of CAJXRM010000013.1, read as the reverse complement.
GGAACAAGCATATGGCTACAATTTAAAAGAATTTAAGAAGTTAAGTATACTTGATTTACATTTATCGGAGGATAGATTAGAAGCTCAGCGTAATTTTTCATCAGACAAGTCAAATGTTCGTTCTATTTGGTCGCATCAAAAAAAGGATGCCACAATTATGGAGGTGGAAATTATTGAAAAAATCATTGATTATAAAGGTAGGCCGTCACGACTATTATCTATAAATGACATAACAAATGTTAAGAACTATGAGAAGAAGTTAATTCGTGCAAAACAAGAAGCAGAGAAATCTAAAGAAATGCAAAGTCAGTTTCTTTCAAACATGAGTCACGAAATTCGCACTCCAATGAATGGTATAATTGGAATTACCCGCATTCTTCAAAATACCGAGATGGATAAAGAACAGAAACATTTCTTGAACGCAATTATCAAATCCTCAGAAAACCTAATGGTTATTATTAATGACATTTTAGATTTTTCGAAGATTGACGCTGGAAAAGTGACAATTGAGAAAACCGAATTTGATTTGGACAACTTATTAACAGTAAACCAAGAAATAATGGCAATTAAAGCTCAAGAAAAAGGAATTTACTTGACAGTTGACAAAGATCCTTCGGTACCAAATTGGATTATCGGAGATCCAGTACGCTTGAATCAAATACTTACCAATTTAGTTGGTAACGCCATTAAATTTACAGAAACAGGTGGTGTAAATATTGCTGTAAAAACTATTGAATCTACCCAAACAACTTCAAAAATAAAATTCAGTGTCTCGGATACTGGAATTGGAATTCCGAGTGATAAAATCGATGACATTTTTAAAAGCTTCACACAAGCTAGTGATAGCACTACAAGAACGCATGGAGGTACTGGATTGGGATTAACAATATCGAAACAATTAGTTGAACTTCAAGATGGTCAAATTTGGATTGAAAGTGAATTTGGAAAGGGAAGTACATTTAACTTCGTAATCACTTATTCTCATGCCATCCAAAATACTGAAAACAATAATAAAACAATCGTTCTCAAGAAAATAACGAACGAAAAGATTTTGGAAGAGTTAAAAGGAATAAATATTTTGCTTGTAGAAGACCATCCAATTAACCAAATGTTGGCGATCAAAGTCCTTACCGATTGGGGATTCAATGTGGACTTAGCTGAAAATGGTTTAATATCACTTAAAATGGTTGGTGAAAAAGAGTACGACTTGATTCTAATGGACATTAGCATGCCTGAAATGGATGGCTATACTGCAACAAAAGAAATAAGATCTGGAGCTCACACATCATATTCTCAAATTCCTATTGTTGCCATGACGGCTTCAGCATTAATTGGTGAAAATCAAAAATGCTTCAAAGCGGGAATGAATGATTACATCACAAAGCCATTCGATCCTCAAAACTTATTAGAGAAAATCTCTAATCAAGTCATTTCTAAACTAAAAAGAGCATAAAATGAACAATTCTAAACATACAAACCTAGAATATCTTGAAACTACATGTGGTGGTTCAACAGATATGATGCACGCAATCATCAAAATGTTTATTGACTCAACTCCTCCAATTCTTGCGGAAATGAGAAACAATTTAATGAGTAGAAATTGGGATGCATTAAAAAGTAATGCGCATAAGGTAAAGTCCTCTTTTATGATGATCGGAGCATTAGCCTTAGGCAATAAACTTCAAGAAATAGAATTGTCGTCAGTGAATGGAGATGAATTGCAACTAAACTCAATGTTAGTAATAATTGAATCCAGTATGGAAGCGGTTATTGGCGAATTAAAAACTACCTAAATTTAAAAAATCATGAACACAAATCATACGCTAAAAATTTTCGTTGTTGATGACGACGAGTTTTTCGGAACAATCGTTAAATCTACTTTAGAAAGAGAAGAAAATATTGAAGTTGTACTATTTACGAACGCGAACAGCTTTAAACAATCATTGTATTTAAACCCAGATTTGGTTATTATCGATTATGACCTTCCTGACACAAATGGAATTGAAATTCTCAAATCCGTACGTGAGTTCAATCCAGATTTGGTTTCAATTATTCTTTCTGGTCAAAAAGACTTAAAAGTTGTTGTAGAAGCATATAAAACAGGAGCCGATCGATATATAATTAAGGATGAAAATGCATTGGTTGAATTAATTTGGAATATCAATACATTTCGAAAAAATATTTGTCTAAAACTTGATTATTTAGCACTCCAAAATAGTGTGATAGAAAACAATAAATACCAAAACATTATTGGTGAAAGTCCAGCAATGCACCGTATGTTCCAACTAATGAGTAAAGTTGAAAACGTAAACATTCCAGTACTTATTAACGGAGAAAACGGAACTGGTAAAGAACTTGTAGCCAATGCGTTACACTACAATTCAAACCGAAAAAGAGAAAGTTTTGTTGCGATAAACGTTGCTGCAATTCCTGAAGATTTAATTGAGAGTGAACTTTTCGGTAGTGAAAAGGGAGCGTTTACTGGAGCTTCGAGACGTCCAGGTAAATTTGAAGAAGCGCATAAAGGAACGTTGTTCTTAGATGAGATAGGAGACATGCCTTTACCATTGCAAGCCAAACTTCTAAGAGTATTGCAAGAGAGTAAAGTCACTCGCCTTGGAGGAAGTAAAGAAATTCATTTGGACTTAAGAGTAATATCTGCCACGAACAAAAATCTTTGGGAAGAAGTGCAAGCAGGTCGTTTTAGAGAAGATTTATATTTTAGATTGCAAGGATTCATTATTCAAATTCCTAGTCTACGTGATCGAGAAAATGATATTCTTCTAATTGCAAAGTCCATTGCTGATAGTTTTTCGAAACGCCAAAATTCCGAAAATCGACTTTTTAGTCCTGAAGCGATAAAATCACTCATGGAATATAGTTGGCCAGGAAATGTCCGTGAATTGAAATCAATGATCGAGCGGGCTGTTTTAATAAGTGATGGCACCTATATTACGGATAATGACTTGGTATTTCTGGAACGAAAAGCGAGCTAAAAAACTAGCGTTGTTCGTCTAACACTAAATGCAAGCCCATTCCTCTCAATTCTTGGCCAGATGCGACAATTTTCCCTTCTCCATCTATAAGATATGCAGTAGGAATAGACGAAATATTATACGATTTAGAAGCAACAGACTCCTTATCCCAGCCATGATGACTCCATATCAAACCATCTTTCTTGATTGCTGCTAACCACGGTTCTTCTGAACGATCAAGTGAAACGGAAAAGACTTCAAAACCTTTTCCGTTTTTAAATTTTACTTTATTGTATTTGGTATAAGCCTCAACGACGTTTGGATTTTCCTTGCGACAAGGTCCACACCACGATGCCCAAAAATCGATAAGGACCATTTTACCTTTTAGACTGGATAGTTTAATTTTTTTACCTTTTGGATTAAGTAACTCAATTTCAGGAGCTTTTTCACCTTTATTCAACCCAACGGGAGTCGATGAGTTTAAAGCAATACATAGAATTGAAATTCCTATAAAACCAAGTAAATATTTCATCATCCAATTCTTCTAATATCAGCTCCAAGATTGTTCAAACGAATGTCAATATCTTGATATCCTCGATCAATTTGCTCGATGTTATGAATAACGCTTTTTCCTTCTGCTGAAAGTGCTGCAATCAACAATGAAACTCCAGCGCGAATATCAGGAGAAGTCATTTGAATTCCTCTTAAATCGTATTTACGATCTAACCCGATAACTGTTGCTCTATGCGGATCACACAAAATAATTTGCGCTCCCATATCTATTAATTTATCAACGAAGAACAGGCGAGATTCAAACATTTTTTGGTGAATCAAAACAGAACCTTTTGCCTGTGTGGCAACCACTAAAATGATTGATAATAAATCTGGTGTAAATCCCGGCCATGGAGCATCTGAAATGGTCATAATCGAACCGTCGATGAAGGTCTCAATTTCGTAGCTTTCTTGAGCTGGCACAAAAATATCATCACCACGACGCTCTAATTTAATTCCCAAACGACCAAAAATAGTTGGAATAATTCCAAGGTCATCGTAGCTTACATCTTTAATCGTAATTTCCGATTTCGTCATCGCGGCAAGACCGATAAACGAGCCAATTTCAATCATATCAGGTAAAATTCGGTGGTAGCAACCTCCCAATTCCTTGACTCCTTGGATAGTTAACATATTCGATCCAACTCCTGATATTTTAGCACCCATTGAATTCAACATGCGACACAATTGTTGCAAATATGGTTCGCAAGCTGCATTATAAATAACAGTTTCACCTTCCGCTTTTACCGCAGCCATTACAATGTTCGCTGTTCCCGTTACAGATGCTTCGTCAAGATGAATGTATGTTCCTTTTAGCTTTTTACCTTCAACAGCATAGAAATGTTCTCCAGCATCATAGTTGAATTTAGCACCAAGTTTCATGAATCCAGCAAAATGTGTATCCAATCTTCTACGTCCAATTTTGTCTCCTCCTGGCTTAGGTAAATACCCGACTCCGAAACGCGCCAAAAGCGGTCCGATAATCATTACTGAACCCCGTAACGAGCTTGCTCTCTTTTTAAAATCTTCAGTTTGTAAATATTCCAAGTCAATTTCCTTCGCTTGAAAAATATACGTCCCTTTCTCAACTTTTTCAATTTTCACACCCATTACTTGAAGTAAACCAATCAATTTGTTTACGTCTACAATATCTGGAATGTTAGAAATTGTTACTTTTTCTGGTGTCAACAATGGAACGCACAATACTTGTAACGCTTCATTTTTTGCACCTTGTGGAATTAATTCACCTTTCAGCGGTTTACCGCCATAGATTTCAAAAGAAGCCATGGATTATTTTTTGAATTTTCTTTTAGGATTATTCGATTTCTTCCTGTTATTATTATTGTTGTTTGAACGGCGATTCTGATTGTTATTCTGATTTTGAATTCCAAGCGTTTTCAATAATTGATTAGTACTTGTCAACTCTTCGTCTGGATTGTCCATTGTCAAAACTCCATCTGATAGTTCATTTAATTTTTCACCAATCACACTATTTTCAACTGCCGAATTATTGTGAGTTAAAAACTGCTTTTTCATGAAGTTACCCATTGCAGTCGTTAAATACGCCTTTTCTTTTTCATCAGTCACTTCATGTGCTTTCTTCAGAATTTTCTGAGTGTATTGCCCGTAATGACCATATTTTATCTTTGACTTAGGATAAGGCATTAGCTTGGGTTTTTCCAAGAAGCTTTCCTTTTTAGGGATTTCGTATGGTGAATCAACATCCAATTGAAAATCAGACATAATGAATAAATGAGCCCATAATTTGTGACGGTAATCGTCTACATCTCGTAAATGAGGATTTAACTGCCCCATCACTTCGATGATTGCTTGTGCTGCACGATTTCTCTCTTCACGGTCTGCTATTTCCATAGCATGACTTATCATGTTTTGAACGTTTCTTCCGTATTCTGGAAGAATTAAATGTGAGCGAGTTGTATTGTATTCCATTTGTGGATATTAAACTTCGAAACTACTAATTATCAAGGTGTTTCGCAAGTGCTTGGTTAAACAAGGCTTTAGCTTCTTTTATGAACCCAAAGTGCTCGTCGTCTATCATTAATTTTCCTTGAGTAACATGACCTAATAAAGTGAAACTTGTATTAGAATTCATCATGTTTTCTAGGAAGTCATCTTCTTGATCTTCGTTAACAGTTACTACTACTCGTCCTTGAGCTTCTCCAAAAAGGAAGGCATCTTCACGAACTTCTGAATCTGTAACGATATCAAATCCCAATTCTCTTGGGATAGACATTTCTACTAAAGTAACAAATAATCCTCCATCTGCTACATCGTGCGCTGCATTAATTAATTTTCCTTGAATTAATGAACGAACAGTTTGTTGCAATTGAAATTCTTCTTCCAAGTTAAAATAAGGTGCAGGTGAAGCATTTACTCCGTGGTAAGACACCAAATATTCCGAAGATGAAATGTCATCGTGTGAATCACCCAAAATAAAGATTAAATCACCTTTATCTTTAAAATCCAATGTCATGATATGCTCTTTATTCTCCACAATTCCAATCATTCCGATTGTTGGTGTTGGGAAAACTGGCACTTCTACTCCATTCGTTACCGTTTGGTTGTAGAAAGAAACGTTTCCACCTGTAACAGGAGTTTTAAATTTCTCACATGCGGTTGACATTCCTTTAATCGCTCCGACAAATTGCCAGTATGATTCAGGATTGTACGGATTTCCGAAGTTCAAACAGTTGGTAATTGCACTTGGTACACCTCCTGCACATGTAATATTTCTAGCAGCTTCAGTTACCGCAATCATTGTCCCCACTTCTGGATCAGCGTTTACGTAACGTGAATTACAATCTACTGTCATCGCTAACGCTTTGTTTGTTCCTTTTATGTTTACAATTCCCGCATCAGAAGGACGATTCGTTGTCATTGTTCTTGTCCCAACCATTGAGTCGTATTGATCCGTCACCCAATTTTTAGAGGCGATATTTGGATTTTGCAACAAGCTAAATGCTACTTCTTTTAAATTCTCTGGTTGTTCGATTGAATCGATAGAGAACTTTTTAAATTCTTTGTAATAAGCTGGCTCAGAATACTCTCTTTCATAGACAGGAGCACCTCCACCAAGAACTAAAGATTCTGCAGGAACATCTCCTACAACTTCACCATTCATAAAGTAACGAACTCGATCAGAATCAGTAACAACACCAATTTCTTCAGCGTGTAAATCCCATTTATCGAAAATTTGTTTCACCACTTTTTCTTCGCCTTTTTTCACAACAACTAACATTCGCTCTTGTGATTCAGATAATAAAATCTCGTATGGCAACATGTTTTCTTGACGAGTTGGAACTAAATCAAGGTTGATGTCCATTCCAACTTTTCCAGCAGCACTCATTTCGCAAGACGAACACGTAATACCAGCGGCACCCATATCTTGCATACCAACAATTGCGTTAGTTTCTGCCAACTCCATTGTAGCTTCCAACAGTAGTTTCTCCATAAATGGATCTCCAACTTGCACTGATGGTAAATCAGAAGCCGATTCTTCAGTTATATCTTTCGAAGCAAATGCTGCTCCAGCAATTCCGTCTTTGCCTGTTGACGAACCAACAATAAACACAGGGTTCCCTGGTCCTTTTGATGTCGCCGAGATTACTTTTTTAGGATCCATGATTCCTGCAGAAAATGCATTTACCAATGGATTAGTATTGTATGACTTATCGAAGAATACTTCACCACCAACGATTGGAATACCAAAAGCGTTTCCATAATCACCAATTCCTTTCACTACGCCTTTCACCAACCATTTTGTACGATCTTTTGTAATATCACCAAAACGCAATGAATTCATTTGTGCAATTGGTCGTGCACCCATTGTAAAAATGTCACGGTTAATCCCTCCAACTCCAGTCGCTGCACCTTGATAAGGTTCTAGCGCACTTGGATGATTGTGTGATTCAATTTTGAAAACACATCCTAATCCATCACCTATGTCAACCAATCCAGCGTTTTCTTCTCCGGCCTTTACTAACATATGCGGACCATCTTTCGGTAATTTTTTCAACCAAAAAATAGAGTTCTTATACGAACAGTGTTCCGACCACATAACAGAATAAACAGCTGTTTCCGTAAAGTTCGGTGTTCTTCCAAGGATTCCCTTGATCATCTCAAATTCTTCTGGGCGAAGTCCTAATTCAACCGCTTGTTCTAATGTTGCTACTTGTTGCAATGTGCTTTCCATATTGTTAAAAAATCTCTTGCAAAAATACTTATAATAATAAATTTTACGGGTAGAAAGCCGTTCTTTTATCAACCTTTTTTACACAATTTGGCGTTCGAGACGGTAAGACTTTAAGATAATAAGACTTTAAGACTCATTTTCTATGAATTGAATTAAATCTACAGTTGTTTGTTGTAATACTCAAAGATTCCATAGTCAATGAGTACCGCAAAGGATAAATTAAGAACAATTAGAATTGAGAAAGGAAAGCACACAAAGTCTTTAGGCAATTTCATTGCCTTTCTGAAATATTTCAATTTATTTAAAACATCAACTTGTTGATGTCTTTGTGTACTTGATTTTCAGGCGTCTACTTTCCCCTAACTTTTGCGCCTTTGCGGTAAAATCAACTGTAGTTTGCTATGCGCTTGTGAATATTCAATAAATCAATTAACTTCGCAGCGATCAATTTTTGAATATTATGAGTTACGATATTATAGTAGTTGGAAGTGGACCTGGTGGATATGTTGCTGCCATTCGCGCTTCACAATTAGGCATGAAAACTGCCATTGTTGAAAGAGAATCTTTGGGTGGAATTTGCTTGAACTGGGGATGTATTCCTACAAAAGCATTATTGAAAAGCGCAAACGTTTTTGAATATTTAAACCATGCAAGTGATTATGGAATTACAGTGAAAGATGCGAAAGCTGATTTTGGTGCAATGGTAGAAAGAAGTCGTGGTGTTGCTAATGGAATGAGTCAAGGGATTCAATTCTTGATGAAGAAAAATAAAATTGATGTACTTAAAGGAAACGGTGTAATTAAAGCTGGTAAAAAAGTTGCAGTTACGGATGATGCTGGAAAAACAACAGAATATGCCGCTGACAAAGGAGTAATTATTGCAACTGGTGCACGTTCTCGTCAGTTACCAAATCTACCACAAGATGGTAAAAAAGTAATTGGTTACCGTGAAGCATTGACACTATCTTCTTTACCTAAGAAAATGGTTATTGTTGGTTCTGGTGCGATTGGAGTTGAGTTTGCTTACTTCTATGGAACGTTAGGAACTGAAGTTACAGTTGTTGAATACTTGCCAAACATTGTTCCTATCGAAGATGTTGATGTTTCTAAGCAATTGGAAAAATCATTCAAAAAATCTGGAATCAACATTATGACAAACGCGTCAGTGGAAAAAGTTGATACTTCTGGAAAAGGATGTGTTGTTACTGTAAAAACAGCCAAGGGAGAAGAGAAAATCGAATGTGACATTGTTCTTTCTGCTGTTGGAATTGAAGCAAATATTGAAAATATAGGATTAGAAGAATTGGGAATCGTTACAGACCGTGGTCGTATTTTAGTGAACGATTATTATCAAACAAATCTTCCTGGATATTACGCAATTGGCGATGTTTTACCAAACGCTGCACTGGCACATGTTGCTTCAGCTGAAGGAATTATTTGTGTAGAGAAAATTGCAGGTCACAACCCAGATCCTTTGGATTACGGAAACATCCCAGGTTGTACGTATTGTTCTCCTGAAGTTGCATCTGTTGGAATGACAGAAGCTGCAGCGAAAGAAGCAGGACACGAAATCAAAGTTGGTAAATTCCCATTCTCTGCATCTGGTAAAGCAAGTGCTGCCGGGGCAAAAGATGGATTTGTGAAATTGATTTTTGATGCGAAATACGGAGAATTGTTAGGTGGACACATGATTGGTGCTAACGTTACGGAAATGGTTGCTGAATTGGTAGCATTGCGTAAATTAGAAACAACTGGTCACGAATTGATTAAAACAGTTCACCCTCACCCAACAATGTCTGAAGCAATCATGGAAGCTGCAGCAGCTGCTTACGATGAAGTAATTCACTTATAGGAAGACCAAAAGACTTAAAGATATTAAGACTTTAGAACTCGATTATACTTAAAAAAATGCCGTTCAAATGAACGGCATTTTTTTTATTTTTTCGCTGCTTTTTTTAATCGCTTCGCTGCTTTCTTTTCTTTAGGCGTTTTAGTTGGTTCTTTCTTTTCAGATTTCTTGGCATCTTGACTTTTTGCCATAACATATCGTTTTTAGTGGTCTCCCTCGTTTAATCAAATATGCGGAAATTAAAATTGTATATGGTCATTTACTAGATGAAATATATTAATCTTCTTTTTTTCCATAAAATGAATCAAGTGTAATGTGCAATAATCTTATTCACTTTACCGTCGGCATCAAAAAACATTACTTCCATGGTATTCTTATTCATTACAGATTTGTAGTAAACAGCCACAGAATTAACACTCGTTGCCACATCGATTAATTCAAAATGAAGATCTGGTAGCTTAATTAACGCTTGTCTCCAGTACACACCAACTGCTTCTTTTCCTTTCAAGCTTCCGCTATCATTCCCAAGCGCCATTTTTATCATTGGAGTGGTAATTTCTACATCTTCTGAATAATGAGTTAAAATACGATCGAGGTCATGAGAATTCCATGCTTCAATCCATTCTTTTGCAAAATCTTGAGCGTTCATTGAATCGAGTTTTAGGTTTTACTAATCTAATGAACTTTTAATGAAAAAGAAAATTAAGTCCTCATCTATAAATTGAAAATCATTTACTAGACAACAATGCAACCAACACAAACATCGTCAACTTGATCCAATCCCCCCTTCCAATCATTATAAAATTTTTCCAAGGCTTCCTTTTGCTCAAACAGTGTCAATAAACCTGTTTCTTTCAATCGTTCTTGAAAAACACGTTTCATCATTTTTTTTCCTTTATCACCACCAAATTGATCAGCAAAACCATCCGTAAACAGATAAATTCTATCATTTGGAACCAATTCTATTTCATGCGTAGTAAAAGGCACATAGTTACCATAAACACCTATTGGTTGTTTGTTTGACTTCCATTCTTCAAATTCTTTTGTTTCGTTTCTAAAAATCCAAAGGGGATTATTCGCTCCTGCCCATGAAACAGTCAAGGAATTCTTATCGAAAACACACAATGATATATCCATTCCATCCGTAACCGATTGATCACTTTTCGACAATTCTGTAACTATCAATTCTCTGGTTTTATCTAAAATTTGCCCAGGCTTAACCAGTCCAAACTCCCTTACAGACCGATTTAATGCATTATGACAAATGACACTCATAATCGCCCCAGGAACTCCATGTCCGGTACAATCTGCAACCGCGAAAAACTTCTTACCATTCTTTTCCTCAAGCCAATAAAAATCACCTGCCACAATGTCTTTTGGTTGATAAATAATAAAATGGTTCGGAAACAACTCATTGAATAATTGCTTTGATGGCAGTATTGCTGTTTGAATTCTCTTTGCATATGTGATCGAGTCCAATATTTCTTCATTTTTTAACTCAACCAGCTTGTTTTTTTCTTCGATAATTTTCTTTTGAGACGTAGTCTGTTTCCATCTTCTAAATAATAAAGTTGAGAAAATGACAATTAGGAAAAAACCAATACTCACTGAATACAAAATGATTTTAGCTTGAACTTCTTTCTTCTCCCTAATTAAACGCTCAGCTTCTTTCTCCTTTTCGAATTTGTAATTTAGTTCCAATTCTGTTTGAAGACGCGTGTTTTCAGAATTGTCAATACTATCTCGATAAGCAATAAACATTCGATAATTCTCAAAGGCTGCGTCAGGATTATTCAATTCAGTCTCCAGCTTAACGAGTGTTTCGTAACTCATTTTCATTAACTCCTTAGCTCCGATCTCTTTTCCAATTTCTAAACAACGATTAAAATATCCTTTTGCTTCTAAATATTTACCGGAATTGTAATACAAAACCCCAATATTCCCATAGCATTGGGCAATGTAAAGTGGATTATCCAGTGTTTCACGAATCTTCAAGGCATCGAAAAAATACTCTTCTGCCTTTTCGTATTCTTTCATTTCAAGGTAACATAAAGCAATATTATTGTAGTCATCACTTAGCCCGATTTGATCCCCAACTTTTTTGTCATATCGAATACATTCAATATAGTTTTCTAAAGCAGAAGGGTAATTCTCTTGCATAACATAAACAATTGCTATGTTATTGAGTGAAGCTGAAACACCGCTTAAATCATTGATTTGCTTACGAATTTTCAAGGATTTATGGTGATATTCTAACGCTAAATCTATCTTCTCTTGATTTGAGTAAATTAGACCTATATTACTCAAAATATAGGCTTTCAGGTAAGGATTATCCTCCTTATCTTGAATTCGCAATGCCTTAAAAAAATTTTTCAGGGCAGCTGGGTAATCACCTAAATAATCATACGCAATACCTCGATTATTTAGCAGTTTTGATTCAATATCTGGAAACACATTCGTCTCGCAAATTTCTAAACCAAATTTTGAATATTCGATAGTTTTATAATATTCACCTGTCTCCCACGCATTTCTCGCGGCATCATCAAATTGTTCTGCGCGGTCCTTTGCGTTTTTCAACTTATCAATTCTTATGACTGTAGTGTCCTTTTGACCGTGTGAAAAAACTGAAAGACAGAAAATTACAAATAAAAAATTAAATTTCATCCACTAAAAATAGAGAAGAATTTTGAATATTAACACAACTGAATTAACAATTAAAATAAGCCAAACACTTCGGGATAAAAACAATTAATCCAATTGCGAAAGCAATAATTGAACTTATCAAAACCGCTCCGGCTGCAAGGTCCTTTATCTTTTTTATGGAATGATGCCTTTCGCTTGAAACAAAATCTGCCATGTTTTCAATAGAAGTATTTAAAATCTCTGCGGTAAGAACAAAGCCTATAGCAAAAAAAAGTGCAATCCATTCTAAACTGGAAATTTTGAAAAACACTCCCAACCCGATGGCGATTATCGCAGCAAACAGGTGAATCCGAGCATTGTGCTCCTCTTTAAAAAAGAGTTTGATTCCATTAAATGCGTACACAAAACTTTTAAATCGTTCAGTGATTGAGAATTTTTCTGATTTCATCGTTTACTTCTTCATGCTCAAAGCTCCTGAAGGACACATTGCAACTTGGTCAATAAGTTCTTGTGAAGTTGCAAATTCAGGTGTCACCCATGGTTTTGCTTTAGGATTGTATACTTTAGGTAAGGTGCGCACACAAACTCCTGAGTGGGTGCATTTAGCAGGTTCCCATACAATTGTTACTTCTCCATTACTGTATTCTTTTGTTGTCATAGTGATTCATTTTAAATTCTTCGTAAAAATAGTCGATCGAAAACTTGTCATCGTTGATGTAAGATAAGAAAAAAGAATAATCAATGAATATTCACTTCCTTATGACTTAATCTTCCGCCAAAAGAGATTTATTTAGAAGCAACAACCTCAATCACATCGTGCTTGGCGAATGCTTTCGAATCAATTTCAAAATCAATGCGACCGAGATTTATTCCCGCCCATCCAACTTGATTAATGAGAACGGTTTCTCCCAATAGATTTTTTTCTTGCGTTGGCTCAGGCAAAAAAGTATGTGTATGACCGCCTATGATTAAATGAATATCTTTTGTTTTATTAGCTAAAACACGATCTGAAATTTTCTCAGAACTATATTCATACCCTAAGTGTGACAAGCAAATCACCAAATCACATCCTTTTTTCTTTAGCTCAGCAGCGCGATCATTGGCAATTTCAATTGGATCCAACCATTTACTTTCACCATACAATCGACCTGGAACGAGCCCTTTTAATTCAACCCCAATACCAAAAACGCCAATTTTTAGACCTCCTTTTTCAAAAACAATTGATTCTTTCGTGTGACCATCTATTGGAGTATTCGAAAAATTATAATTCGAACAAATAAAGGGAAAATCTCCAAACTGCTTCGCTTTTACGAACCCTTCCATTCCTCCATCGAAATCATGATTCCCCATTGTTGCAGCATCATATCCCATCGCAGTCATTAACTTCATCTCAAGCACTCCTCCGAACTTATTGAAGTAGGGCGTGCCTTGAAAAATGTCGCCTGCATCGAGCAATAAAACATTGTCTTGCTCTTTGCGTATTTGATTCACCAATTCAAATCGTCTTGAAACACCTCCTTTACCAGGGTACTTTGAATGATTTTCAGGAAAAGGATCAATATTAGAATGTGTATCGTTCGTGTGTAAGATGGTAATTCTCTTGGCCTTTTTAGCCACTGAAGATTGAGCGAACAACGATGGAGCGAGAATTACACCTCCAGAAACTGCAAACGAATTTCGTAAAAAAGCCCTTCTTTCCATCGACCTACAGCTTAATTCTCGATTCGTCATTCCAGATCAACGTCCCTTGAGATTTAGCTTCTGAAATCATGGCATCTCTTAACAAAACCCCTGTACTTTTTTCGCTTACCCTTTTTTCAAAGAAATTCATTTTATCTCCTCCGTTCAAAAGATAGTCGGAAGTGATTACTATAAAGGTTTTTGCTTCTGGATTTTCGCTATTCAATTTCAATGCTCCGCTTGTCATTGTGGCCCCAGAAATAGGTTCCCCTCCACTTTTCTTTAAATAGTCTTCAATGTCCTTCAACGCCTCAATTGGCATTTCTGCCCAAACAATTTCGTTATCAAAAGGCATGACCTTGAATATATCTCCAATAGTAACTTCTCCCGCATTTATTGAATTTCTTAATCCACCAACATTTAATAACACCATAACAGGAATCGACAATCGTACATTTCTAGTTTGAGAAACCAAAACCACGTCAGTTGCCCAATTATTTAACGTCCCATTTGGTCGACCAACAACAAGGTCTTTTTCAGCTTGTGCGATAACCTCATTCATTTCAGTCTTTAAATCTTCCTGATAGGGTTGAACAATAGTATCAATCTTACTTGATACCTCGTACTCTTTTGTTATAGACGTTGTTTCACTGTCGGCAGAGATGGTATTAACAGAAGAGCAGGCCAATAGACCTGCTCCACTTAAAAATATTATAAGAATTTTAAACATTTTACTCAACAATCAATTTATGTTGAGCTGTTCCTTTTGACGTCTCAACAACGACAATATACGAACCTGCGTTGAAATTTGCAACATTCATTGTTAAGCTTTTTGCATTTACATTAATGGCATTAGCAACTTCTCTACCTTGTAAATCGACTACAGAATAAGAGTTGATAACTCCGTCGTTAAAACTTACTACCACCTCATCATTTGATGGATTAGGATAAATTGAAATTGCATCATCAGATAATTCTTCCATTGATGCCAAACATCCATTACTAATGTAGGACATGTTTGAAAAATCGATGAAACATACTAAATCAACTGAATCGATAAATGGATTTCTATTTCCCTGTAAATTGTAGATATACTCATTTCGCGCAATTTCATAATTGTCAGGTAAATCAGCAAAGTGCCAGTTTTTGATTACGTCTTGATCTTGACCGTAAGGAATTACAAAGCTAATGTTTGATGGGAAAGCCCAATTACCACTTGTTCCATTGTAAGAAACAGCATGGTACATCATAGCCCTAGCAAAATCTCCTTTTCTGTCATCTCTTGGTTCAAAAACTCGCTGACCTTGTGCATTATTACCATATTTAGATCCCAAATAACTTGAAGTAACCGTAACCACTTCTCCCAACGGATAATTACTTCTAACAGCGTTCACATCAGAAAAATTAACTGGAATTAAATTGTGTTGATCTGTATATTCTGGTTGCTCTGGATTATCAGCAGGATATGTCTGCATCCATGAGTGACAGTATACGTGCTCTCTACTGAAATTAGCAGCAGTCCAATCGAATGGATCCGTAATAATTTTTCGTTCTCCAGAATAACCGCAAGTCGCAAAAGATTGACCATTAATTGTGTCACGTAATTCAAATTCCGTCATCATCGTTTGTTTATACATGAAGTAAGTAATCATTGTATGTGGACTAACGATTCCAGTCAAGTCTGCAATCATTGTAGGAGAAGCTGAAGAAAATCCATTGTAATATGTCCCAATTTGTTCACCACCACTGGTTACATTGCCAGTCACTGGAGAAGTTGTCAAATAATTTTCAAAACCGCCAGAACCATTAAAAGCATATACCGCATAATAGTAATTTTGATTCGCAATTACCCCTCTCGGAGAGAATGAAGTTCCCGCACCCACATACGCAACATTTGCATCTCCTATTACATCTCCTCTCAAGTATGTCGTTCCATCAACCGGCATGCCTGTAATTGGAGTTCCAGTTTTTCTTAAAACAATGTACTTAGAGGCACCTGTTCCAGCATTGTACGACCCTGTCAATGTATACGCTTTTACATTTGAAAAACTCAATGTTGTTGGGTTTGCCGTTGGTTGAGTTGCTAAATTATCCGTTCCAACTGCCTCAAAATTTATAATATACGGGTTCTCATCCGTATCATTTGATCCAATTTGCAACGTTGCAAAGCGAGATCCAGTTCCAGAAGGAGTATAAGTTATTGTAAACGCCTGGCTTGATGTTCCTGGTATTGAAGTAGGAGTAATCGAAGTAGAAAAATCAGCCGCATTTACACCAGAAAATGAAGCTCCAGAAATCACCAAATTTGTTGAACCTAAATTTTCAATGTTCACTGCGATTGAAGTTGAATTTCCGTTGAAATAATTAGAGTTATGCAACACCGTTGATCCGTCTAATTTTACATTTATCTCGAAAGCAGGTGCAACATATGCAACTATATCATTTAAATCACGAGGAACTATTTGGTAATTCGCGTTAAACTGACCAACAAGACCTGTAATACTTACCGGTCCAGAAGGAATTGCTGTTCCATCAATATTTGTAGAACCATTGATTCTAACATCCAAGGTATTAACACCATCCGTAACTTGATATGTAGCATTACCCGTTGCAAAATTTCCTGTTTGAACAAAAGTAACATTCAACACTTGAGCCAATTGAGACTCCTTTGCTTCGTTAAATGAAGTGATAGGCAATTGTTGAGCCGATGGTGTAATTACAGCAGGACCATGATTTACTACACTCGTGACAGTAGAGATCTCAAGCAAACCTGAAAAGTCCACTAATGGACCAGTAACAGAAATTGAGTCATAACGACTAACACCAGTAATTGGACCTCCATAACCAGCAATTCCTGCCGTATTATCTTGCATGTAGCGGATACTTCCTAACTCACTTCCATTTGTCGCAACGCCATGAACAGTTACTGTTTGACCAGGACTGAAGGTTCTTGCGTTAGCAATATCAGTTTGAGCAGACCCCAAGAAGGAAGCTGAAACCAATGCGATTGATACTATTATTTTTTTCATTTTTTACTTTTTATGTTTCTCACCTTTCGATGAATTTATTAAAACTGAAATCCTAATGATAAATTAAATGTAGTCCCTTGACCAACAAATGCACCTACCGAATTAACGCTAAAGTCAGAACCGAATTGGTTTGTTCTTGCATCCGAAATATAAAATGAATTTAAAACATTAAAAACATTTCCTCTAAAATGCAATGCTGATTTCTTTAATCTCAACGTATAACCAGCGTGAATACTCATTAAACCATATGAAGGTATTTCCCAAGATTCTCGCCCTCCATTTGCACCTGTCAAACTGAATGGATCAAAATTACTGTAATATCTATCGTAATACGTGTACTTCAATTTTATATACGCGCCTTTCACAAATCCCCATCTTACACTTCCCGCATATGTTGACTGAGCTGCATCACCTACGTGTACTCCTTTAGCATCAAAGGTAAATAACTCACCTACAACATCTACAGTTTCTGACGACTGCCAAGTCCAATCACCTAAACTTACCATACCTTCCAATGTCAAGTTTTTAGTGATATGATATGCTGCGTCTAATTCAATCCCCATATGTAAAGCGTCCATTCCATTTATGTTTGCCTGAACAAATTCTGTTGGATCATTTGGATCTGGAACAGATACACCAAAAGGAAAAGGCTTATTTTGCCAATATGTATAATAACCATTTGCATTTACACTCACTTTCTTACTTCTGTATCCATAGCCCAACTCAACCGCCATGATATTTTCATTCGCTATTTCGATAAAAAATGAATTCGTATTATTATCAACAACGTTACTGTATTGAGGGGTTCTGCTCAAGTAACCAAGATTCAAAAATAAATTTGATTTCTCAGTAACATTAAAGTTAACACCTGCTTTTACGGTTCCACCGCCAATCCACTTCCAACCGGTATTATCATACTCTAACTCTTCGGTCGCGGTAGTGTAAGTTACACCATTTAAAATAACAGTATCTGAAATATACTCTACTTGACCATCAACAATTACTTGATGATTTCCAATTTGAATTAAAGAATCACCTACCTGAAGGGTTTTCTTCTTGAAATAATCAACTCCTTTGTAACCATTTACCACTCCTGACAAGTTCACAAATGCGGTCCATCTTCCTGAAGAATATTCTGCTTGACCAAATGCGCCCATCCATTGAACAAAACCATCTCTATTATTTTGATACGGTTTTGCAGCATCCGATATTTTATCTCCCACATATTTTCTTGCCGATGTCGAATTTTTATCTGTTTCAGAAACATAATAATCTCCTCCTAATAAATCAACAATCTCTGTATAGTGTGATCCCTTATAATATCTATAATCCAATCCACCTGCAACATTCCATTTATCGTTCGCCTTAAAATCGAACTGTGAAAGCCCACCAATCCACATATGATTGTTAACCGATGCCGTTAATATTTGAGAAGACTTTAATTCAGTTGGGTGATACAATGGATCAACTGTAGAATACGTTGTACCAAACAACGTTTTGTTTTGATTATTATATTTAATCGCATCCCAATCAACTAATCCTTCTGAATCCCTAACTATAGATGATGCTGAATTATAATAGCGCACTCCACCACCTCTTCCAATAGAAGCATATGCTAAATTCGACCATGATAATTTCGAATTAATTTTCCAAAAATCCTTTAAAGTAATTTGTGGTTTGTGATAGTAATTTAAACGCTCATTTTTCGTTTTTCTTTCGCCGGAATCATCCGTGTAATATCCCCAATGTTCGTTAAACCTTCTTCCGTGGTCTGAATTTAGGGTGTCATAAAGAGTTACCCCTTGTTTACGGGCATAATCGCCATCCCAATATTCCAATTCTTGGTTATACGAACGCTGACCATGCTTTTGAGGCGCACCGAATCCACTTAATGAAAGAACATGTTTACCTAATTTCTTTTGGACTTTCAGGTAGTAAAATCCACCTTGGGTATTCAATCCATCAACCCAACCATTTCCTTGTTTGTAAGAACCGGAGAATAAAATTCCCCAGCCATTTTTTAAGGTTCCTGACTTATAAGACAATGATGTTCTTAAAAAAGTTCCTGAACCGTACTCTTGTTGTACTTTTATTTCTCTTTTTCCACCTGTATTATCGGTTAGAATATTCATTGTGCCTCCTACAGATGGCATAGCCAATTTTGTAGCTCCAAGACCTCTTTGAACTTGAATTTGACTTGTAATTGCATCTAAACCAAACCAATTCGACCAATAAACCGCCCCGTTTTCCATATCGTTCACCGGAACACCGTCAATCATTACTCCAACATTTCGTTGATCAAATCCTCTAATGCTGATTCGTGCATCACCATCACCTCCACCTTGCTGTGTTGCTTGAACTCCTGGCTTTGAATTTAAAACCATCGGTAAATCTTGTGATCCAAGCTCCTCAATTAATTCTTGTTTTGAAAGGGTCGAAACAGCAACCGGAGTTTTTCTATCTTGAGCAATGTTTGCAATTACGTTTACCTCCTCAATTTCCTGGCTTCCACCAAGAATAATATCATAATTAAAATCTTCTGCATTAACAGATATGTTCAGCTTCAATGTATCGAAAGACAACATAGCTACGACTACATTATAATCTCCGAAAGGTACATTTTGAATGGTATAATTTCCATCAAAATCAGAAATTGCTCGGTATTGATCTGAGTAAAATACTTTAGCTCCAACTACAGGTTGATTTGAACTATTATCCGTAACCTTTCCTGTTATTGTTGCATTTTGTCCAAATACAATCGAAAGGGAATTAATAAAAATGAATGCTATTAGAAGTCTCATGATAAAATATGTTCAAAAAAAGAGGTCGGAATACCGACCTCTTACTTTATTGAATGTTTATTAATTAACGATTACTTTTTTCGTGATTAAGTCTCCTGTCGAGTCCATTAACTTCACGAAATAAACGCCTTTTCTGTTTGATAAATCCACCTTAACCGTCGTGTTTTTTGGACTGATATTTTCGATTATTTGTCCAAGAGAGTTAACAACTTCTATCTTAGTAATTCCTTGAAGTCCATTAATTGTAAATGTCCCATTAGAAGGATTTGGGTAAATCGAAATATTCGCTTTAACAACTTCGCTAATCGAAGCAGGTGCACAGTTACAGTCATGAGACCCTAACGACGCCCAGTTTCCTTCGTCATTACCTCCAACATTAATCAATGCAGGAATAGAATCGTATTCAGCTAATGCATTAAATGACGTAATCGCTGGATTAGTTACACCTTTTCTGATTGTAGACTTTCTGATTAAGGAATGATCTTTTGTTACAAATGGCCCACCAGCTGCCTCAGTATAAGGAGCAATTGTCGTCCAAGCAGTTCCTGGATCTTCACCAATTTTACCGAACACGTCAATTAACTGTGCAGACATTGGAGTCGCAGCAGAACCTTTGGCAAGAACAACTGCATCATCTCCATTCCAGTACCATGTGCTATTTGTATTGTAATCTGGTGAATAGAATGCATCAGCTTTAGCCTCCAAATCATCCCAAATTGGAGCAGTTTGACCAGAACCATTTGGATCTCTTAAATCAACGGCACCAACGTGTGTTGAATAAGGAGCAATTGTACCAACTAATTGAACAGCATAAGTAGAAGTTGCAGTTGTTGATCCATTTGAGAAACGGATAACAATGTATTGAGTTAAGTCAATTGAATTTGCAGTTGGATTGTAAATTTCCAACGCTTTGTTGTTTCCTACACCCTCAACATATTCTGAGATAAATAATTCTGTGCAATCTTGAGCAAATGTCATTGAGCTCAAAAAAGTACTTGCAATAAGTAGTGATCTTTTCATAAGATTATGGTTTTATGTTTGTATTTGAATTTACTTTGAATGGAAAGCAAGAAAATGTACTGTAATAAGATTTACACTGGCGTATAAAAAATTGCTTAAAATCAGATGATTTATGCAAATTAAGGTACATGTTATATCATTCTTCTCACTATTTTTACTTTAATGTGGTTTCAGCAAAATGCTTGCTTCAAGGATAACACATTCAAGTTTCGGTACAAAAGTACGACATTTTGTTCGACCCGTCATTATCGATTTATCAACAAAAGGTTAAATCTTTTTAACGAAATTGCAATTATTCAAGGTATCTATAACCTTAAACCTAAATCTTTAATACGCCTACTTAAAATAAGCTCAGAACCATTAAATTTAGTTATTTTAGCTTATTCCAATACAATAAATCACAATATGAAAATTAAAAATTTCGCAATATTCGCCCTTGTATTTTTTGCAACTGCGGTAAATGGCCAATCAATTAGTGTTGAAAAAATATGGAAAGAATATGCCTTTTTTGGAAAATCCGTTCAAGGATTTCGTTCAATGAATAATGGAGAATACTTTTCTAAAATCTCACGAATTAATGGCAAAGAGGTTGTTTCCAAACACGCCTTTTCAAATTACAGTGGTGATGGAGAGGTGTTGATTGACAAAGCGGATGTGCTGTTTAATAATAATCAAATCGATTTTGATGACTATTCATTCAATAGAGACGAAACGAAGGCTTTGTTAACTACAGAAACAAACGCAATTTATCGTCATAGTTTTACAGCTGTTTACTATTTGTTTGATTTGAAAACAAAAAAAACAGAACCTTTAGATGAAATCCATTCTCCACAAACGTTGGCAGAATATTCTCCTGATGGAACAAAAGTTTCATACATCTTTGAAAACAACATTTTCATTAAAGATATCGCTACTGGCAAAGTGACTCAAGTAACATTAGATGGTAAACGAAATGAAATTATAAATGGAACAACAGACTGGGTGTATGAAGAAGAATTTGCAATAATTAAAGGTTACGCTTGGTCGCCAGACGGAAATTACATTGGATATCTTTCCTTCAATGAAAAAGATGTGAAGGAATTTTCTATGACATATTACAATGAATTGTATCCTGACTTATACACATTTAAATACCCTAAAGCCGGAGAAGACAATTCAAAAGTAACATTAAACATGTACGCAGTGAACTCTGGTAAAAGTGAACTTTTGGACTTAGGTGAATACGAGTATATGCCTAGATTCAAATGGTCTCCAATTGAAAATAAGTTAGTTGTTCAAACACTTAATCGTCATCAGAACGAATTAAAATACCACATTATTCAGTGCGCCGAAAAGAAAATAAGTTCTTCGGTATTCTACACTGAAAACTCCGAAACCTATATCGATATCGACGATAATTTATTAATTCTAAACGATGGAAAAACGATACTACGAACGAGTGAGAAAAATGGATATAACCACATTTATAAATTAAGCTTTGATGGTCAACTAACTCAAATCACAACAGGAAACTGGGATGTAATAGAATTTTTAGGTATTGACGATAAAAACACAACTATCTATTACACCTCAGCAGAAAATGGAGCTATCAATAAATCAATTTACAAGATCGGTATTACTGGTAAGAAGAAAACATTGCTGAGTGAAGCAAATGGCTCGAGTAATGCCGAATTTTCAAATGAAATGAAATACTTTATTAAAAGTTTCTCCGATGCGAATACACCAACTGTTTATACGTTATGCAATAATTCAGGTAAAGAACTAACCGTATTAGAAAACAACGCCGGCTTAAAGGCCACTATTGAAAAATATCAATTTGCAAAAAAAGAATTCATAAAATTCAAAGGGCACTCAGAAGAATTAAATGGTTGGATGATTAAACCCTTAAATTTTGATTCTTCCAAAAAGTATCCGGTTTACATTAATATTTATGGTGGACCTGGTTCAAACATGGTCAGTAACGAGTGGGGCGGTGTGAATTTAGCTTATCACCAATTGCTTGCTCAAAATGGATACATCGTAGTTTCAGTTGATCCAAGAGGCACTATGTACCGCGGTGAAAAGTTTAAAAAATCCACGTATTTAGAATTAGGCAAATTAGAAACTGAAGATTTTATTGCAGTTGGAAAAGAACTACAGTCCTATGATTACGTTGACGCGTCTCGAATTGGAATTATGGGATGGAGTTATGGCGGATTTATGACCTCTTTAGCTATGACTAAAGGAGCTGATGTTTTTAAAATGGGAATTGCTGTTGCTCCTGTAACTAACTGGAGATACTATGACAACATCTACACAGAACGCTTCATGCGCACTCCAGCTGAAAATGAAAATGGATATGACGACAATTCCCCTATTAATCACGTAAGTAAATTAAAAGGGAATTACTTACTTATTCACGGCTCCGGAGATGACAATGTACATTATCAAAACACAATGGAAATGATAAACGCATTGGTCGCAGCTGATAAACAGTTCGACTTATTCATCTATCCGAATAAAAATCACGGAATTTATGGTGGAAATACTCGAAATCACCTTTTTAAAATGATGTTCGATTACACTTTAAAGAATTTATAAAAAAAATATATTCATTCTACTTGATGGTAACAATTTGAAATGTTAATTTAGGCGACAGAATATTACAAATACACAAACGTACATTAGGCAAACAAATGAGCGAAACTGCAAAAATAGAATTGGGTGGGCAAACATATGAGCTACCAGTTATTGAAGGAACAGAAAACGAGAAAGCAATTGACATCTCAAAGCTTAGAGATTTATCTGGTTATATTACACTAGACAGAGGTTATAAAAATACCGGAGCTTGCATGAGCTCTATCACGTATTTAGATGGTGAAAATGGAATACTTCGTTATAGAGGTTATTCTATCGAACAATTAGCTGAAAACTCAACATTTCTGGAAGTTTCCTACTTGACTATTTTTGGTGAATTACCGACAGCAGCACAATTAATAAAATTCGAAAACGATATTCGCAAATACACGTTGGTGAATGAAGAAATGAAAAACATTATTGATGGTTTTCCAAGAACGGCTCATCCGATGGGCGTTTTATCTTCGCTAACAAGTGCCTTAACAGCGTTCAATCCAAAAGCTGTCAATGTCGACAACGAAAAAGAAATGTACGAGGCAATTTGTAAAACAATGGCTAAATTCATTGTTATTGCGACTTGGACATACAGAAAGAGCATGGGATTCCCATTGAACTATTATGACAATACAAAGGGCTATGTAGATAACTTTTTACGTCTGATGTTTGAATTGCCTACTGGACCATATAAAATTGACGCAAAAATCACCAGCGCATTAGATAAGTTGTTCATTTTACATGCTGATCACGAACAAAACTGTTCTACTTCAACTGTAAGAATGGTTGGTTCTTCGCATGCTGGACTTTTCGCATCTATCTCATCTGGTGTTTCTGCTCTTTGGGGACCACTTCATGGAGGAGCTAATCAAGCTGTATTAGAAATGTTAGAAGCTATTAAAAATGATGGTGGAGATGTTGAAAAATACGTTTTGAAAGCAAAAGACAAAGATGATCCTTTCCGTTTAATGGGATTTGGTCATAGAGTTTACAAAAACTTTGACCCACGCGCTAGAATTATCAAAAAAGCGGCAGATGACGTTCTTGAAACGTTGGGTGTTGATGATCCTATTTTAGATATTGCTAAAAAATTAGAAAAA
The DNA here is from genome assembly GCA_913059205.1 of uncultured Flavobacteriales bacterium. Taxonomy (GTDB): domain Bacteria; phylum Bacteroidota; class Bacteroidia; order Flavobacteriales_D; family Crocinitomicaceae; genus UBA4466. Next base: position 16,817 of record CAJXRM010000013.1, on the reverse strand, counting down.
GTTGCTTTGGAAGACGATTACTTTAAATCAAGAAACTTATATCCAAATGTCGATTTTTATTCTGGAATAATCTACAGAGCTCTAGGTATTCCGGTTGATATGTTTACCGTAATGTTTGCTATCGGTCGTTTACCAGGATGGATTGGTCAATGGAAAGAAATGAGAGCAAATACAGAACCAATTGGAAGACCTCGTCAGGTTTACACTGGTGAAAGAGAGCGCAATTACGTCGAAATTTCAAAAAGATAACTCTACATTGTAGAAAGCAAAAGCCTGTTAGTTTTACTAACAGGCTTTTTTAGTGTAAGAAAATAATATTTAGTAATATTTAGTCTTGCTCCTTTTCTGAATTTCCATTATTCATATACTTACCTTTCTTTGAACCTTCATAAATTGAATACTTTCGGAAAGAACATTCTAAATCTCCATTGTACATCTTCACCTTACGCTCCGGGCGCAATCCAACAAATTTAAATGCTTCCATATTGGATGACAATATCCAACAATCAAACCCTTTCATGTCTGACTTCATCCAATCGCCAAGTTGACCATACAATTCATCAATCTCCTCCCCCATTCGCTCTCCGTATGGTGGATTTGAAATCATAACACCTGGCGCATTTAGTTCTTTTACATCCGCAAAAGGTTTAACTTCTGTTTTTACGAATCGACCTACTGATAACCCACGTAAATTCCTTCTCGTTTTTGTCACCATTTCATCACTAATATCTGAACCTATTATTTCGCAAGGCAAAGAAGTAACTCGAGTGTTTACTTCAGCTCGAATCGATTCCCATAAATCAGCATCAAACCCTTCAAAGTTTTTAAAAGCATAATGCTGACGCTCAATCATTGATGGAATATTTGCTGCTAACAACGCTGCTTCTATCAATAGAGTTCCTGAACCACAAAATGGATCAACAAACGTCGACTTGCGATCCCAACCCGACATACGAATTAATCCAGCAGCGACAACCTCATTCAATGGCGCAAGCCCTATTTCTTCACGGTAACCTCTTTGAAACAAAGGTGCCCCGCTTGTGTTTAACGAAATTGTGACAACGTCTTTATTAATGTACACATCAAACATCACCTGTGGCGACTTAACATTTACATCCGGACGATCGTTCATTTTATTTCGGAAGGTGTCCGCGATAGCATCTTTCACCACAAAAAATGGATACTGGGTATGATTAAACATCTCAGAAAATACAGCTCCTTTAATTGCAAATGTTTTATCAATTGAAAAATACTTGGTCCAATCAATTTTCATACATTGATTGTATAAGTCATCCTCATTTCTGATTTTAAACACTTTAACTTCAACTAAAATGGAAATCGCACAACGCAAATGCAGATTTAAGTAATACACATCACGCCAAGTTCCTTTCAATTGAACCGCACGATTCAATCGATCAATTTTAGGATACCCTAGCTCATTTAGCTCTTCAACTAAAACATCCTCCAACCCAAATATCGTTTTAACCGTTATGGTTAGTAATTTACTACTCGCTTCTTCTTTCAAAATATCTATTAATTTTGTACAAAAGAACAAATTTGAAGGCAAACCATCTATATCTATTCCTTTTTTGTTTGGCATTTCCGCTTATAGGAAAATCCCAACAGCGAATTGGACTCGTTTTAAGTGGTGGCGGAGCAACAGGATTTGCACATATTGGAGTCCTAAAAGCATTGGAAGAAAATAATATTCCAATTGACTTCATCACAGGAACATCTGCAGGTGCCTTAATTGGCAGTTTATACTCTATAGGTTACAGCCCTTCGGAGATAGAAGAATTTGTTCTTAGCGACGATTTTCAATTAATGGTGAATGGTGAAGTCAATCCAAACCAACGATTTATTTTTAGAGAAACCGATTCTGATGCCAGTTTATTCAGTCTCAATTTCAGACTTGGAACCAAAATAAAGAAATTGCTACCGACAAACTTCACGTCATCAACTCTATTGGATTATCAAATGCTCAAAATACTCGGTACTGTTTCAGCTTCGAATGGCGATGATTTTGACAATCTATTTGTCCCATTTCGCTGCGTCGCCTCTGATATTGCTAATAAAAAGAGCGTTATACTAAAAGATGGCCACTTAAATGAAGCTGTGCGAGCATCAATGTCCTACCCCTTTTATTTTAAACCAATTAAAATAGATAGTGTTTTATTGTTTGATGGAGGATTGTATAACAACTTTCCGGCTGACGTACTTTACCAAGCCTTCAATCCAGACTATATTATTGGAAGCAATGTGTCTTACAATGCTGAACTGCCTGACCCAGACGATATAATCAGTCAATTGACGAATATGCTTGTCAGCTACTCGGATTACAATCTTCCATGTGAAGATGGTCTACTAATCGAACCTAAAACTAATGTGTCTACGTTTGATTTTAAAGATGTAAAAGATGCAATTGAAGATGGATATCGAGAAACATTATTGAAAATTGATTCTCTAAAGCGACATATTGATCGAAGAAGTAGCATCGAAGAATTAACTGCACGTCGAATAGCATTTAAGGAACGAACATATTCAATTAAGATTTCATCTATTAAAACTTTTTCAGACAAAAAAGGTATTGATTATTCAGGACGATCAATATTGAAACGCAAAAAACCTGAAATCATTACTGAAAAACAGCTCGAAAAACGATATTTCCGACTTAATGCTGTTCCTCAAATTGACTTTTTATACCCATCTCTTGATTTAAAATCGGATAGTACATATAATCTTAACCTACAAATTCGGAAAGCAAAAGAATTTAAATTTGAATTGGGAGGACACTTCTCTTCTCGCCCTGTAACAACTGGATATTTCGGTTTATCCTACTCAACGGCGGGAAAAATTATGACTCGGACAAAAATTGACGGTTATTTCGGTAAATTTTATGGTGCTGGAAAGGCAAAATTCACAATCGAAGTACCATCTGTCCGGCCAGTTTCAGTGAGCGCATATTTCACAGTTAATCGTTGGGATTATTTCAAAAGTTTTGCGACATTTTTCGAAGAAGTAAAACCTTCATTTCTTGTTCAAAACGAAATGTATACCGGCGTACAAATAGATCACCCTATGGGGAATACCATCAAAAGCAGCTTTGATGCCAGATGGTTTGAACTCAAGGATGAATATTATCAAGATGAAAACTTTACAAATCTCGACACTTCCGATATCACTCTTTTTTATGGCGGATCCTTTCGCTGGAGTTTCATGCAAAACACACTAAACAGAATCCAATTCGCATCAAGTGGCCATTTAGTTAAATTTAGTGCAAGGTATATTTTTGGAAAAGAGCATAGTACATCGGGAAACACAGGGCCAATTCCGTATGATGTCAGAAAAAATCATTCGTGGATGAATTTAAGCCTTGATTATCAAACTTTTTTAGTTGACAATAAGATTTTTCATTTTGGTTTCCAAGGTCAAGCTGTTTATAATAATCATCCGTTATTCGCAAATTACACGGCTACGTTGCTAACAATGTCAGAATCGTCTTTAGTCATTGATGCTCGAACTTATTTCCTTCCCGAGTACCGTTCTCCCCAATTTGTGTCCGGCGGATTCAATTCCATATTTACAATCCGAAAATATTTAGATTTTAGAATTGACGCTTTTGTTTATCAACCATTTATTCAAGTAAACGAGAATACCGACGGAACACTTCAATTGTCAAAATTGTTTAAAGGTGGGACGTACATGGCCTCATCGTCCTTAATTTACCATAGTTTTATCGGACCCGTTCGAGTAACTGTAAACTATTTCCCTGAACAATCACGACCAATCGCTTTTCAGTTTAGTTTTGGTTATGTTCTCTTCAATGATCGCGCTATACGATAATGATTTATTTATCTTTGTCACAATAACTAGAATATGGAAAAAATAATTTGTGGAATTCAACAAATGGGGATAGGTGTCCCAGATGTTCAAGAAATTTGGAAATGGTACCGTAAATTTTTCGGAATAAATATTCGTGTTTTTGAGGATGCTGCCGAAGCTCCATTAATGACGCGATACACCGGAGGAAAAGTTCAATCTAGAACAGCTTCACTTGCGCTAAGCATGGAAAGTGGTGGCGGGTTTGAAATTTGGCAGTACACTTCTCGGAATACTGAAAAAGCTGAATTCGATATCCAACTAGGAGATTACGGTTTGTATTCTTGTCGCATAAAATCAAGAAATGTTCAGAAAACATACAATTTCTTTAAAGAAAACGGAGCAAAAATCATCGGAGAGCTATCCAAAACACCATCAGGTGAATATACGTTCTTCGTTGAAGACCCAAATGGAAATATTTTTAATATAGTTGAAGGGAAAGGTTGGTTTAAAGATACTAAACACCCTTCTTTCTGTGGCGCTGTAGCAGGAACGATGATTGGTGTGAGCAACATCGAAAACTCATTGGTCCTTTACCAAGATATATTAGGATACGAGACAGTCGAATACGATGAAACAGGTGTTTTCGAAGATTTAAAAGGCTTACCACAAGGTGATAAAAAAGTTCGACGTGTTTTACTTTCGCATAAGGACGAACGAAAAGGGCCTTTCGCTAAGTTACTTGGACCCACACGTATCGAACTCGTACAATCGTTGGAAAGAACGGATTGTCGTAAAATTTTTGAGAATAGATTTTGGGGTGATTGGGGATTTATTCACTTGTGTTTCGATATTCAAGGAATGGATGCTTTACAAAAAGAATGTGCTGAAAAAGGATTTCCTTTTACTGTAGACAGCTCGAATACGTTCGATATGGGAGAAGCTGGGGGTCGATTCTCCTACATTGAAGACCCAGATGGAACATGGATTGAATTTGTTGAAACACACAAGGTGCCAATTATGAAAAAACTAGGATGGTACATCCATTTGCAAAAAAGAGAACCTGGAAAACATCTACCTACGTTCATTCTTAAGGCAATGGGGATGAATAAAGTTAAAAATTAACCATTTATTAAAATGTATTGACTGTTGATTTATTTGTCAATAGAATAACGACATAATTTATTACTTTTGAAGAATACTCTTAGAAAATGAAAAAAATACATCTCGCTTTAATTGCCATTATTGGTTTGGTATCACTTCAGTCATGTAAAGATGATATCGAAATCACCGGTGAATTCATTGAAACTGCAGTGGTTTACGGATTGTTAGACCAATCAGATTCATTGCATTATGTAAAAATCACACGTGCCTTCATCGGACCTGGTAATGCATATGATATTGCGCAAATTCCAGATTCAAATTATTTTGCTTCAGTAACGGGGACTGTAACTGAGCTTTCGACTGGAAGAAAATTCAATTTAAGAGATACAATTGTATTGAATAAAGATCAAAATGGAATTTTTTATGCACCGGAGCAGAAATTATACTATTTCGATAATACGCATATTACGTCTACAAATACAACGGGCGCGCCTTTAGACGAAAATTCCACATTTAGATTAGACCTTGATATCAACAACGGATTATTTAGTGTTACTGGAGAAACGGAATTGGTAACTGGACTTTCCTCTACTTTAAGTGCGCAATCTCAACCTTTCAAGTTTGTCGACAATCAAAATCAATTCAAATCTACTTCGATTGCTGTTTCAAATTCAGGCACTGGAAACCATAAAGCAAGCCAAATAAACACAACCATAGAAATCAATATTGAAGAATTTGAAGGTGCTTCATCCACTCCAAAAAAATTCAAATGGAATCTTGGCGATGCGGAATCATCTAGTTCATCGATAGTATTTACAGCTACTGGAAATACGTTTTATGAATTGATGAAAGCAAATTGCACCAACAATTCTGCAATTACGAAAAGACAATTAATTTCGATGAATACTGTAATTACAGGTGGATCTGAAGTATTGTACAGATATATACAATCTACGAAACCAACTTCTGGTCTCGCTCAAAGCAAACCGGTTTACACGAACCTTGAAGCATCTGGAGGTCATCCAGTGGTTGGAATATTTTCTGCGCGTCATGCAGTTCGCATAGACAAGGTTTTCTATGATCCAGCTGCCTCTGGTTTTGTTCGCTGCTTGGATAAAATCAGTACAGAAAAATTGTGTCAAGGAAGCGTTACAGGTCCTTTCTTGTTCTGTAGCCAGCATACCGCTGACTCTGCAGAGCCTTGGTTTTGTCCTTGATTATTGTTTCTATTTTTCTTTTTGTTGCTAACTTTAGCGTATGTCTGAAAGGAAAACGCTTTTTGTCGATGTCATCCTACCTGTTCCAATTCACCGAGAGTTCACGTACCGTGTGCCCTTTGAATTAAACGAACATGTTTTTGCTGGTGCACGTGTAATTGTTCCTTTTGGAAAATCCAAATTAATTACTGGTATCATAACAGATATTCACGAAAAAATACCTGATCAGTACCAAACAAAATACATCGAACATTTACTAGATGAACAGCCAATCATCACCCCAATTCAATATAATTTTTGGAAATGGATTTCTAATTATTACATGGCGCCTATTGGTGATGTGATGAATGCCTCTTTGCCTGCGAATTTTAAGTTGGCCAGCGAAACAAAAATAGTATTGCATCCTGATTATTCCATTGACTTAAAATTTTTAACAGACCGAGAACAAGAGATTGTTCTAGCTTTAGAAATAAGGGAAGTTCTTGATTTAAAAGAAATTTCTGAATTGGTGGGGATTAAAACGATTCAGCCAATAATCAAACAGTTAATTGACAAAAAAGCTGTTCTTTCTTTAGAAGAATTAAACGATAAGTTTACACCCAAAACTGCGGTTTTTATTGAGTTAACACGCGAATTTTTAAGCGAGGAACGGCTTAATAATTACATTCAATCAATCGAACAAAAAAAAAGCAAGGAAAAACAACTAGAAGCACTTCTAGCCATTCTTCAACATGGAAATTATTCCAATGAATCTCTTCAACCTGTTCTTAGGAAAGAACTTATTGAAAATGGAGTTTCGCAATCCTCATTGAATTCACTGGAAAAAAATGGAGTTATTTTTCAAAACAAAAGAGAAATAACACGATTGAATTCATTAACGGATGACGACCAGCAATTTAAGCCATTATCCGAATCGCAGAATGTTGCACTAAATGAAATTAATGATTCATTCAATCAAAATAAAGTAGCTCTTTTGCACGGTGTAACAGGCTCAGGAAAAACTGAGATTTATGTACAGTTAATTCAAGAAAACTTAGATCTAGGAAAACAAATTTTATTTCTACTGCCTGAAATTGCTTTAACAACCCAGTTAATCCAACGATTATCGGCATATTTCGGTGAACAAATTGGTGTATATCATTCAAAATTCAATCAAAATGAACGGGTTGAAATTTGGAACAACGTATTGAATAACAACCCAAATAAATATAGAATTGTTCTAGGGGCGAGATCGTCTATCTTCTTGCCATTTAGAGATTTAGGCTTAATAATTGTCGATGAAGAACATGAATCTAGCTTCAAACAATACGACCCGTCACCTCGTTACAACGCCCGTGATTGCGCAATTGTACTTGGATCAATGCACAAAGCAAATGTACTATTAGGTTCTGCAACACCTTCAATAGAAAGTTTTCAAAATGCGAAAACCGGAAAATACACCTTGGTTTCGCTTGAAGAACGTTTTGGGAGCGTACGATTGCCTGAAATATTATGCGCTGATGTGAGAAAAGAACGCTGTCAAAAAAGCATGCAATCGCATTTTACAGCTTTTTTAATTGACCATATACGCGAAGCCTTAAATCTTGGTGAACAAGTTATTTTATTTCAAAACCGAAGAGGATATACGCCATTGTGGATGTGCGAAATCTGCAATTGGACACCAAAGTGCAAGAATTGCGATGTCTCGTTGACTTATCATAAGCACTCCAATAGTTTAAAATGTCACTATTGCAGTTACAGTATTCTTCCTGTAGGCAGTTGCTCTGCATGTGGAAGTAATAGATTGAATATGTTAGGATTTGGAACCGAAAAAATTGAGGATGAGCTGTCATTAATGTTTCCGTCAAAAGTGATAAAACGATTGGATTTAGACACAACTAGATCAAAAAATGCATATTCCACATTACTTAATGAATTTGACGACCGAAAAATAGACATTCTTATTGGAACTCAAATGGTTACCAAAGGACTTGATTTCGACAATGTCAATTTGGTCGGTGTTTTGGATGCCGACATGTTATTAAACAGAACAGATTTTAGGGCTTTCGAGCGTTCTTTTCAATTGATGACGCAAGTGGCTGGAAGATCGGGAAGAAGAGAAAAAAGAGGAAAGGTTATTATTCAAACTGGAGACCCTGAGCATTGGGTAATTCAAAAAGTAATTGAACATGATTTCGTGCGCTTTTTTGAAAGCGAAATAATCGAACGCGCGAACTATTTTTACCCACCGTTTTACAAAATAATTGAGATTACATTAAAACATCGCGATGAAAATGTTTTAAATAAAGGCGCAAATGACTTGGCGAGTGCACTTAAAGACACTTTCAAAGAACGAGTTCTTGGCCCAGAATTTCCAGTAGTTAAAAGAATTCAGAATTTGTTTTTAAAGACTATCACGCTTAAAATAGAGCGAGATGCAAATGACAAAAAAGTAAAGGAACGCATTCATCAATTAGTTGATGAATTTTATAGCGTTCCTATTAACAAATCAATTCGTATTATTATAGACGTTGATCCCGCTTAACCTAGGTATGATTTTAGCATCCGGCTTCGGGAAGTATGTTTTAATCTACGAATTGCTTTTTCTTTTATCTGACGAACTCTTTCTCGTGTAAGGTCAAATCGTTCACCAATTTCTTCCAATGTCATAGTTGCCCTTCCATTCAATCCGAAGTACAATCGAACAACATCTCCTTCACGTGATGTTAAAGTTGACAAGGAACGATCTATTTCTTTCTGCAACGATTCAATTACAAGTGCTCTTTCCGGACCTGGCAAACCATCATTTGGTAATAAATCATACATGCTTGAAGAAGATTCATCACCGTCCACTAGCGGAGCGTCCATTGATACATGACGACTATTGTTTTGAATAGACGTACGAACTTCATTCACTGAAACATCTAAAAATTCGGCAAGTTCATCTGCAGAAGGTGGTCTTTCCAATTGTTGCTCCAACTCTGAAAAAGCTCGATTTATTTTATTTATTGTTCCGATTTTATTTAATGGCAATCGAACAATTCGTGCTTGTTCAGCCAAAGCTTGTAAAATAGATTGTCGTATCCACCATACAGCATAAGAAATAAACTTAAATCCACGACTTTCATCAAAACGTTCTGCCGCTTTGATTAATCCTAAATTACCTTCGTTGATTAAATCAGGCAAGGATAATCCTTGATTTTGATATTGCTTTGAAACCGAGACTACAAAACGGAGATTTGCTCTAGTCAAACGGTCTAACGCTTGCCTATCACCATTTCTAATTTTTCTAGCTAATTCTACTTCTTCCTCGGCCGAAATCAAATCAACACGTCCGATTTCCTGTAAATACTTATCTAGAGACGCCGTCTCCCGATTTGTAACCTGTTTAGTAATTTTTAACTGTCTCATACAAAATTGTTTATATCCCTACTACTTCTAATAACGCTCAAATAGTTGTTTCGTTGGGTAATTTTTCGTAAAAAATCATAACAAATGAATATTCACTCGTTTTAGTACTGCTAATCCCCCCTTTTGAATGAATATTTAGAATTAATTAATTTGCTATGCTATTTTTGTATTATGAAAATACTCATGGTTTGTTTAGGAAACATTTGCCGTTCACCTTTAGCCGAAGGATTGCTGCGTGAAAAAGTGAACGCCTTTAATTTAGATGTGGTAGTTGATTCTGCTGGAACATCTAATCATCATGCTGGCCAGTCGCCGGATACGCGAATGAGGGCAACTGCAAGTAAAATGGGACTGAACATAAATAACTTGAAAGCAAGACAATTTCGTAAATCGGATTTCACAGAATTTGATTTGATTTTTGTGATGGATAAAAGCAACTACTCAAATGTACTAGCTTTGGCAAATTCTGATGAAGAAAGGTCAAAAGTGCATTTAATGTTGAATGAATTACATCCAAATCGCGATTTAGAAGTTCCAGACCCTTACTTTGGAGGCAATCAAGGATTTATTGACGTGTATAATTTACTGGATGAAGCAACAAATGCACTCCTTGAAAAAAGATTAAAATAATGGCAACAGGAAACTTATTAATGATTCCAACAACGCTTGGAGGAGAAACAACCAGCGATTTAATTCCAGAAGATGTACGCTCATGGATTATTGAATTGAGAATTTTTATTGTGGAAGATGTAAAGTCGGCACGTAGATTTCTAAGAAAACTTGACCGTACTTTCCCAATAGATGATTCAACTTTTTATATTCTCAATAAAAAAACTCCTGCAAGCGATTTAATTGGTTATATCCAACCTGCTTTAAAAGGTCAAAACATAGGTGTTATGTCTGATGCAGGCTGTCCTGGAGTTGCTGATCCTGGCGCTTCTATTGTTGGAATTGCACATCAACACGGAATTCGTGTTCAGCCATTGGTTGGGCCGTCATCTATTTTATTAGCGCTAATGGGTAGTGGTTTTTCAGGACAAGAATTTACGTTTCATGGTTATTTACCAAAAGACCGTAAAGATCGCATTCACCGTTTAAAAGACTTTGAAGGTGATTCACGAAGAACTGGCTACACGCATTTGTTTATGGATACACCCTTTAGAAATATGAACGTACTGGACGATTTACTAAATGAATTAACCGATACGACAATGCTCTGTATTGCAAGTAGCATCACACTCCCTCAAGAAGATATTCGAACAATGTCAGTAAAAGATTGGCGAGAAAAAGCGTACGATTTGGCGAAGAAACCTACGATGTTCGCGATAGGAAAAATTCAGTAAAACTTTGTTTTTAAGACGTAGAATCTACAAATTTCCATTAGTGGCGCGAAGTTAACAGGTTCTTTTTATACGAAAATTGCCAATTGGGATGAAAAAAATAATTTTGCCCATCTTGCTGGAGCAATTCTTATCATGGTATTTTCAAAAGCTGTCCTATATTAATATTATCGGACTTCAAATGATTTAGCCGCTTGATTGCAGAAACGCTGGTATGATAGCGTTGAGCAATGTGACCCAAGGTATCTCCCGATTTCACCTTATACACTTTACTTTTTGAACTTACCACCTTTTTTGCTTGAATATTACTAGAGCCATGTCCATCGTTTATAGTATCATATCCCGTATTCTTATAGTTTAACGAAACAATGACTGAGTTAGTCTTTTCACTATAACAATCTGTGGCGTACTTATAAAATTTCTGGCGAATATTGATAAAGTTCTTGTGTTCAGGTAATAATGTACCATCCCACTCATAATATTGGAGGACATCCTCGTTAAAATCCAATATTAATTTAGGTTGCATTGCAGGATATCCTCTATGCATACTAGAAATCTGTCCATTTACGGCCGACAATCCACCTCCTGCAGAACCACGACTATCTATACAAGCGTAACATTTTCCATCCTCACTCGGACCAACAACAGCAATCCAATAAACAGTCAAGGACAATGGATCAATTTCTATATAAAGCTTCTTAATATCTGATGGAAATCCCTTTTTCCTTACTCGCTCCAGTGCTGCATTCACTTTTACATTCATATAACCACCAAAATAATCGAATCTTCTACGGTTAAATGAATGCAACGCATCATATACAGATGATCTTCCCATTGCACAGTAAGAATCACAAATCATTTCATCGTGTTTACCCAATTGGATTGTATCTTTATCGATGCGCGGAAAAATAGGTAGGGCCGTGGTTTCTTTTACGTCTCCCGTTTCAATAGGCACAAATGTTTCCAACTCTTCATGAGCAATTACCCCAAAGAAATGAATGAAACAAAAATATAGAGAAAAAAAACTGGACATTTTCATCTAAAAAATTGACTACACAACAAAGATAATCACCATTTATCAAAAGTCAATTAAAAATAATCAACTTAAGGTAAGTTTAAATTAACTTTGCACAATAAATGAGAAGTTTGAATTAATAAAATAAATGTACTTAAGCATTAATTTGTATGTCGGAAAGTCCAATATCTGAAATTAAATTTAAAAAAAGAAGGTTTCGAAAATTCTTCAAGATTTCTTACCTCACTGTTGTTCACGGGTTAGCAATATTTGGAGCTTTCCTTATCTTCACTGCATTGGCAGTTCATTTCAAATGGACCAATCAAAGTGGGACAACTGATATTAATAATCGTTATTTTGATGAGCTTGCTGATCAATACGGAAAAGATCAACTTCAGGATAGTGTAACTTTGATTTGGCAACAAGACCAATTTTTTCAACAGTTGGGTGTATTAGCGAAATACAGACCAGTTGATGCTCGAAACATCTATTCAAGCTTTGAAATTACACAGGATGCGACCATTGGACTCCGCATGTTGGATGCTGTTTCGTTAATGTTAAAAGACAATAAGGCCTATCAGAAAGAATTGAAAAAATTAAAAAGTCTGAAGAAAGGAAAAAATGAATCTGTATATGCTTGGTCGAATTACAAAGTTTGGGATGAATTTAGCAAGGCTGTTTTGAGAGATAAATCGGCGATCGATTCTGTTTCGCGTATTACAGGAGTTGAATCACGACTTATTGTTATGTGTCTCGTTGGTGAACAGGTTCGTATGTTCAATTCAGGACGAGAAAAATTTAAGCAGTATGTATATCCATTTAGTAGGGTGATTCTTCCCAATAGTAGAGGCTATGGCGTAACCAGTATTTTAGAACACACTGCTATGAGAATCGAGCGCAATCTAAAAAACACGAGAAGTCCTTTTTATCCAGGTGATTATTTTGAAAAATGCTTGAACTACAACGACTCTTTTCCTGAGCTCATTGTCGATTCTATTGAGGCACACAAGCATAAAACAATCCAACGACTGATTCAAGGTGGTGATCACTTTTATTCTTATTTGTACACAGGTTTTCTGCTGCGTCAGTATTATTCACAATGGACTGCGGCTGGTCATGACATTTCGCACAGACCTGAAGTTTTGGGTACCTTGTTTAACATTGGATTTGAAAAAAGCGTACCCAATGCGCATCCTAAAGCCGGTGGATCTACCTTCCAGATTGGTGAAAAAGATTACACCTTTGGTGGACTATGCTTTGAGTTCTATTATAGTGGCGAGTTGATGAAGGAATTTCCAATTACCAGAAAACCTTTTATCCCAGTTAAGGAACTTGAAAAAAACAACACTATCTACTTAGAAAAGGTTAAGAAATTGATGGAAGGAGATTCACTCCAAGTCGTTTTGTAAAAGTGAAAAATTGCGAGAAAAAGCGTACGACCTAGCAAAGAAACCAACGATGCTTGTCATTGGTAAAGTGAAGTAACATTTTCGCACTCAAATTGTTATTCGTAATTTTCCGTAGTTTCGTTATAATTAATATAAATCTCATTCTATGAAATACACTTTTATATTTCTCTTAACTTTCCTGTCAATTAGTTGTTTCGGGCAATTGGACATAAGTAATTTTATTGAAGGAACATGGAAAATAGACGGCAGAGAAAGCTATGAACGATGGGATAAACTAAATCACTCTTCTTACAAAGGTTTTTCGTATGACCTTGTGGAAGGAAAAATGGAAATTTCTGAATATCTCAATATCGAGAATCAAGGAAAAGAAATTGTTTATACCGCTTCAGTTCTTAAACAAAATTCGGGAAAAGGAGTCGATTTTAAATTGACTTCTAATGACAGTGCGTTTACTTTTGAAAATCAAAAACATGATTTCCCAAAAAAAATCATTTACAAAAAAATTGATAACTATACGTATCAGGTGCAAGTTTCTGATGGCAAGAAAAAAGGGTTTAGTTACAAAATAACAAAGCAAGACATTCATAATTCAGAAAAAGACAGTTCCGTTTCCAACCCAAATTACGATGCCGACTTGGCCAAACGCGTTGGTGCCGATGATTACGGCATGAAAAGCTATATTTTTGTAATTCTAAAATCTGGAACGAATAAATCAACGGATAAAAAGTTCATCAATGAAAGCTTTAGAGGCCATTTAGAAAACATCAACAGATTGGTTGAGGAAGGAAAACTAATAGTTGCTGGACCTTTTGGAGAAAATGACGCTGATTTTCGAGGATTATTCATTCTTCAAGATATTGCTACAATTTCTGAAGCCGAATTGCTACTTCAATCCGACCCAGCCATTAAAGCCAATCTATTATCAATGGAATTGTACACGTGGTATGGCTCAGCCGCACTTGCAGAATACTTACCATTCTCAGATAAAATTTGGAAAATTAAACCTTAGTTTTAGTGAAGAAACTGGCCAAAATCTCAATTCAGAAAATCGGATTGTTTTTCGAAGCATTTGTCGCATTTTTATTTTTTTACGCAACAATTGCGATGTACGGAGCTGTAATTCCTACAGGTGAATTAAAGCAAAACGGAGATTTATACATTTATGTACAATCGAATGGAATTCACACCGATGTTTGTTTACCTGCCATTACAAAAGAATTTAATTGGCTTGATTTTGTTCCAAAAGAAGACTTTCTGAATAATCAATCTTTTGATTTCATAACGATTGGATGGGGAGATAAAGGATTTTTCTTAGATACACCGACTTGGGCAGAGCTAAAAGTTTCCACGGCATTGAATGCCGCCTTTTTACCAAGTACAACGGCAATGCATGTCAAATATTCAAGAGAACCTTTGGTATCTGAAACTAGAAAAAAGGTGTTTTTGGATCAAAAAGATTATTTAAAAATGGTGAAATACATTAGAAACAGCTTTAAAACCAAAAGGAACCTAGTTGAATTGATAAGTGGAAGAGGATATTCGGTTGATGATAATTTTTATGAAGCAAATGAAACCTATCATCTTTTTAGGACCTGCAATCGCTGGACCAATAGAGTTTTGAAAGAAGCAAACATTAAGACAGGGGTTTTTGCACTTTTCCCAAATGGAATAATTTCACATTTAAAGTGATTTACTTAAATCCTCTTCTTTTTTTGATTGCATCATACGAATCTTGAATTTGCTGGAATTTTTCCTTCGCACCTTTTTGGTATTCTTCTCCCATTTGAGCGACTTTATCTGGATGGAATTTAATTGCCATTTTACGATACGCTTTTTTAATTTCCTCATCCGTTGCATCAGACTCTACTCCCAATACTTTGTAATCTGAATCAACATTTCGATAAAACATGTTCTTCACACTTTCAAAATCAGATGAAGAAACACCCATCATTTGTGAGATCTGTTGAATCACATTGATTTCTGATGAAGAAACATCTCCATCCGCTTTTGCAATTCCAAATAAATAGTGTAAGAGTTGTGCACGCACTTCAGGCTGCATGCGCATTCGAATATCTTGACAAATTCGTTGTAAAGGAATTTCATTCGAATCTAAAAACTGCTTTAACGTTTGTAGGTGTTGTCCAGAGAATTGATTTCCAAATTGTTGATTAAAAAACCCTTTAACATAATCTAATTCTGCTTTAAGAACTTTTCCATCAGCCTTCATTACAGCTGCAGACAACGCCATTAACATTGTTGGAACATCATTCGTAGTGGACCGTTGTTGGTAAAATTGAAATAAGTCCTCCGGTGTAAACTGGCGACCTTCACTTTTTGCCTGTTGCTTCGCGCGCCCAACAACACTTTGGTAATTATCGATAAACGAACCAATAAAAAAACCAAACATTCCTCCTAAAAAAGTCTTACCAAGTAAGAAAAAACCAACAAAAGCTAAAATCCACTTAAACACGCTACACTATTCTTTTTATAAAACTGTCCGCAGAATGACTGCGGACAGATAGTTATTAATTTATACTAATTCAATACTTCGTTCAATGAACTTATTGAGGTCTGCACCTTTCAAAAGTCCTTGTGAAAGTAGTGCAATATCAGTCAATTGCTTTACTTTTTGTTCTTTTGATTTCTTTGACTTTTCCTTTAATATTGACTCGATCTTTGGGTGATTTCCATTTACCATTAAATTATGCATTTCTGGAAAAGCCCCCATGAAGCCTCCGCCCCCCATTTTTTGTTGTTCCATCATTCGACGGATAAACTCCGGTTGTGTTATAATAATTGGCGCATCATCTGAATTCATACTTTCAAATTGAATTGTGAATTTTTCTTTATTCACGGCACCTTCAAAAAATGGTTTTAGCAACTCTTCATCCTCTTTCGATAATTTAGACGGAATTTCTTCGTCCTTCTGAATTAATTTATCCAAGGTATCTGCATCAACTCTGACAAATCCAATGCTTTCGAAAGTTTGTTCCATTTTAGCGATCCAATGTGGAGCCAATGGTCCATCTAATTCTAATACTTCGTATCCACGACCTTTTGCCTTAGCGACAAAACCAAATTGCTCTTCCGCATTATTCGTATAAAGCATTACAACTTTGCCTGTATTATTGGTTTGAAGTGTTGCTACTTTTTCTTTGAATTCCTCAATTGTGTAATATTTCCCATCTGTATTCTTTATCAACGTAAATGATTTTGCCTTTTCAGCAAACTTCTCGTCTGACAAAGTTCCATATTGAACAAACACTTGCAAATCTTCCCATTTTGACTCAAAATCGGCTCTATCTTTTTTGAACATCTCAGCCAATTTATCTGCTACTTTTTTAGTGATGTGAGCGGAAATTTTCTTTACGTTACCATCACTTTGTAAATATGAACGAGAAACGTTTAACGGTATATCTGGAGAGTCAATTACACCGTGTAACAATGTCAAGAATTCAGGAACGATTTCTTCTACACCTGTCTCTTATACACATCTGACGCTGCCGACGATCTACTCTGTGTA
>CAJXRM010000012.1 GCA_913059205.1 uncultured Flavobacteriales bacterium | reverse complement strand
CGAGATTTCTGCCTGTCTCGTGGGCTCGGAGATGTGTATAAGAGACAGAACTTGGGAATAACCATGTTAAATTAGCTTATTCAACGAAACCCAAAATTCTTCCGAGGAATTAACACAACCTTGCGTCAACATTTCGTGAATTTCTGCTTCTCGTTTCTTACTGTACTTTTTTGAAGTTTTGAAAAACGCAATTTCATTTGGACGATTTACCAAAGCTTCATGAATTGATTCAGGAGTTGATAAATCCGATTTCCCTTCTTTTACATTTAAGGAGATTAACTCAATTTCATCCTTTTTAAAATAAAACACCATACATGAATTAACGGACCTGTGCTCGATGTACTTCATTTTCTCGTAAACAATTTGAAGCACATTATCCGAAAACAATTCAACCAATTGAACCGCTTTTTCTTTATCACTTTTATTGATCTCTTCCCATTCTTCGGCATGAACGCCATTCACAATCAAAAAATGTTTTAAATCTTCCGCAAAAACTTCCAATTCTTCGTCGCTTAACATTCTGTACTTCATCCTGCAAAAATAGGAGATTTTAGAAAATGAAATTCTGTTGTTTATATTCTTTTGAACCAAAACGAAACCTTATATTTGGTTTATGACACCAAAAAAGGGAATTGCATTATTAGGATCGACAGGTTCTATCGGAACACAGGCATTACAAGTGATTGAAGCATTCCCTGAGCAATTTGACTTACAAGTTCTTACAGCTTATAAAAACGCAGATTTACTTATTGAACAAGCAAAAAAATACTCTCCAAACACAGTTGTCATTGGGGATGAAAGTGAATTTGAACGTGTAAAAAACGAATTGTGGGACGATGAAATTCACGTGTATTGTGGTGAACGTGCTCTTGAACAAGTTGTTGATTCCAGTGAGATCGACATTGTACTCACCGCCATGGTCGGTTATGCTGGATTAAAACCAACATTGGCAGCCATTCGAGCGAAGAAAAACATAGCACTCGCGAACAAAGAAACGCTGGTTGTAGCGGGTGAATTGATTACAAAAGAAGCACTTCAAAATGGAGTAAATATTTATCCCGTTGATTCAGAACACTCGGCAATTTTTCAATGTTTAACTGGTGAATTTCAAAATCCAATTGAAAAAATATACTTAACAGCATCGGGCGGGCCGTTTAGAGGTTTTACCAGTGAACAATTAAGTAAAGTGACAAAAGAACAAGCGCTAAATCATCCGTGTTGGGAAATGGGAGCGAAAATCACTGTCGATTCTGCATCAATGATGAATAAAGGACTTGAAGTAATTGAAGCGAAATGGTTGTTCAATCTCAAACCCGAGCAAATCGATGTAATTGTTCACCCACAATCAATTGTACATTCTTTGGTTCAGTTTGAAGACGGTTCGATGAAAGCGCAAATGGGCGTACCAAATATGAAGTTACCCATTCAATATGCGCTTACTTTTCCAAAACGATTGAAAACAGATTTTCCACGTTTCAACTTCATGGATTATCCGAACTTGACTTTCGAAAAGCCAGATTTAAAAACGTTTGGAAATTTACAATTGGCGTATGATGCACTTGAAGCAGGGGGAACAATGGCGTGCGCTTTAAACGCCGCGAACGAAGTTGCAGTAGATGCATTTTTAAACGATAAAATCCATTTCACAGATATCGCCCGTATCAATGAAAAAACGATGAATCAGGTGCAAGTCCTTTTTTCTCCCACATTGGAAGACTATATCGCTGTGGATAAAGAAGCGAGGAAAGTTGCTGAAAGTTTAATTAACGGGTAAATCAAAAAGGGCAGTTGCCACACCTAATATATACTGCACACCAATTGCAATTACAATAAATCCAATAATTCTAGACAGTGCATTTATTCCCGATGCGCCCATCAATTTCACAATTAAATGTGAACTTTTTAGAATGAAGTAAATTCCTGTACTGACTGCCAATATTGCTACAATTATCCACAATTGTTGCGTAATTAAACTGTATTCTTGTTGGTAGGAAATTAAAAGGCTTATTGTTCCTGGTCCTGCAAGCATTGGTATAGCAAGTGGTGTCAACGAAATCTCTGAACGGTTAAATGCATCGTCTTTTTCACGCTTCTTCATTCCTTTATGTTCGGTAAACTTACCTGTCAATAAAGCAAAGCCCGAAGAAGCAATTATCATTCCTCCTGCGATTTTCAACGCATCCAAACTTATTCCAAAAAA
The DNA here is from genome assembly GCA_913059205.1 of uncultured Flavobacteriales bacterium. Lineage (GTDB taxonomy): Bacteria > Bacteroidota > Bacteroidia > Flavobacteriales_D > Crocinitomicaceae > UBA4466. Next base: position 43,500 of record CAJXRM010000012.1, on the reverse strand, counting down.
CAGTAGAATATACTTCCCCAAATAAAAGGATAAAAGTAAAATTGTTAACACATAAATTGCCGTGTAAAAAGAAACCACACTTCGTTCTTTTGGAGAGTTGTCTTGCGTGAGTCCAACAAATATTGGAACGGTTCCGAGTGGGTTGATTACGGAGAATAACGCCGCAAATGTTACGATAAAAACATCCATTTTTTCCGCAAAGTAACTGCCTTTTTTAATGCGATGAGTTACGGTCAAATTATGTTTTAATTAAGTCAATTCTCAAACATTATCAAAACTTTAATTCTACTACTAATTGGGTTTAGAATTTCCAAAGACTTGCTAAAAACAGTTTATTTCGTATTTTTAAAAACATAAACTACTTATAACACTAACTAAAATGAAAATTACATCTTATCTATTTATTGCCGCTGCCTTAACTGTTGTTAGTTGTGGTGGAGAAAAAAAAGAAAGCCTATTTGACAAAATGATCAAAGAAGGTGGTAAACGAGCCAAAGAGGTTTCATCAGAACCTAAAAATGTAAAAATTGCTGATATTTTCAATCCTGACAACAAATACGAAAGAAATGAAACGCTTGTATTTGAGGGGTATATCGGTCAAGTTCCTTCTACAGTAAGTACATCAGGAGGAAAAATGAACATTAAAATTTACGAAAGAAGAAATCAAACACTTGGAGATTACGTAAATCTTGGCCTATCAGTCGGAACAGGTAAAAATGAAGTTGAAAGTCTTCCTGAAAAGTACAAACAAGAAGATTTGCACGTATACGCTGATGACAATACAAAATTAGGTGTTGGTGATAAAATTAGAATTACGGCAACTGACATATACATTTCAACTGGTTATTACAGTTTGGAAGGATATAAAATCGAAAAGATCGACGAGGAAAGCGTTGACGAATCGTTTAAAAATGCTGTTGCACTTACGAGTGCTTTAATTCACGATACTTCGGTACATGAAGTATACGGTTATATGGATGGAGTGCTTTCTATTCCAAGTGTATTCTTTACGATGAACAATTACCTTGGGTTAAAAGTAAAAACAACAACAAACAAAGATTTTGAGACTGTTGATATTCAATTGGGATCTGGCCCGAGTACAATGGACGAATTGCCATCTAGCTATACTTCAAAAGATTTAAAGGTGAGAGATCACAAAGGAAATTTAATCGGTGCAGGCAAAAAGGTGCGCATTTATGGAACATGGGAGCGATATAGTTTTGTTTCTTCAACTGGACTTGGAGGACAGTTTAAAGCTGAAGAGATTGTAGTATTGTAATCCTAAACCACATTAATTTGAAAGCCCCGACAATACATTGTCGGGGCTTTTTACTTAGTCCTCTAAAAAGCCAAACTTTCCAATATTGTAATCTTGAATCGCTTGCATTATTTCTTCGCGCGTATTCATTACAAATGGCCCTTGGGCTGCTATTGGCTCGTTAATAGGTTCCCCACTCAAAACCAAAATTTTTGCATTACCAATCCCTTCAACAGTGAAGTTTTCTCCGTCGTTGTTCATCAAAATAAAATGATCCGTTGGTGTTACTTCTGAATTGTTCACTTTTACCTCACCTTCTATTACTAACACCGCTGTATTGTAATTGCTTGGAAAAGTGAAGTTAGCAATTCCTCCGTCGTTCAACTTTCCGTCCAACAAGTATATTGGAGTAAACGTACTAGCAGCGCCTTTTGTTCCCAAATAATCTCCTGCGATGACATTAATTGTTCCTGCATTGTTGGGCAAAATAACGGTTTGAATATCGGATTTTGTTAAGCCTTGATATTTCGGTTGTGACATTTTATCCTTTGCAGGTAAATTAACCCACAATTGAACCATTTGAAAATCGCCACCTTCTTCACTGAATTTTTTCTCGTGGTATTCTTTATGCAAAATTCCAGATGCTGCAGTCATCCATTGAACTTCTCCCGGTTCAATAATACCGCTATTTCCAGAACTATCATGGTGCGCAACTTTTCCTTTATAGGCAATTGTTACTGTTTCAAAACCACGATGTGGATGCACTCCAACGCCTCTTGGCGTATTTGTTGGAGGAAAATAGGTTGGAGCGTTATAATCCATCATAATAAATGGAGACATACGCTGCATGCTCAAATAATGAGAGCTTGGAATAAAATTATGTACTTTGAAACCATCACCTACGAAATGTGCAGGGCGAGGTGGAATAACAAATTCAATGTTTTTTGTGCTCATAACATTCTGTTTTTAAATCGTTATTCAAAGATAGAGTGATGTTCAATTAGCCACATTGACCTATGATAAGAAATTAACCCGGAATAAAGTTTTTCCGAGCCAATTCCTTTCTAACACGGCTTAAACTTTCAGGTGTTATACCTAAATATGAAGCTATCATCCATTGAGGCACTCGCAAAGTAATGTTCGGATATAACTGAATAAAGTTCAAATAGCGTTCCTCAGCAGTAGCGCTTAGCAAACGATTAATCCTTCTCTGTTGATGCCGAATGTGATTGTTTAGTGCTTTTTGATTAAATGACCTGTATTTTGCAGAAAGCTCACTCGCCTTAACAACAAACTCTTCATCAAACATAATTAAAGTTGTGTTTTCAACTGCATCTATAAAAAATTCGGAAGGTTCTTGAAACAATAAACTTGATCGATCTGAAATAATCCAGTTTTCAGGAGCAAATTGAATCACATGCTCTTTGCCTTGCTTGTCTATTGAAAAAGAACGCAATAATCCTTCTTCAACAAAAAAGGAGTGATTACAAACACTTCCTGCTTGAAGAAGTATTTCTCCCTTACCTATTCTCTTTTCAACAAGAAATTTCGACAGTTGATCGATTTCGGATTTGGAAAGCGAATCTGACAAATAGTTATAAAATTCTTCCATGCTCAAAGTAATTGAACAATGAAGTTACTGCTTTCGAAGTTAAAAAACCCTATTCGATTTCTCTTTCGTACGTAGTTTGAAACATTCCTCCAATGGTCACCACTAATTTGGTTTCATCTAGAACCGTAATTTCTTCGTCAAGTTCTTCATCAGAGCCATCAACAATTGTAAATAAGGTTTTTCCCTCAATTCTCCATTTACCTGTTTCAGAATTTCCATTGTCATAATCAAAAGAATATGTTCCATTCTCAGAATAGCTTACAATGGATTCTCCTGTTTCCACTTCATGCCAAGTACCAACGAGCAATTCATCGTTGCTTTTACTGCACGAAAATAAAGTTAACGCCACTAGGGCAGAAAAAAATAGTAGTTTAAAACGTTTCATTATGGTTGATTTTATAAATCAAATATATGGTTTAACTGCTTAATAATCAACCTCTTTTTGAAAAAGATACAAAAACAAACGCTTGTTCCGTATTGAATGGTGTAGGGTGCATGACCGTTAACGCTTCGTTATTTTCCCAATCTTCTTGAAAAATTGACACGAGTGACCTATCTGAATATTGGGTAATTTCAATTCCGCTGCATTTTAAAGGTCCTTCCTTCGAAAATGTACCAACAATAAGTTTAGCATCACTTTTCGTGTGAGTTTTTACGCTCTGCACATAAGCTTCAATATCTGCATCATTATTTAGAAAATGAAACGCAGCTCTATCGTGCCAAAGGTCGTAAAGTTCTAATGATTTAAATTGCGTAATATCTGACACAATCCAATTTACATGTTTTGCTTTTTCACCCAACCGTTGTTTTGCTCTGACAATCGCTGCGTTTGAAATGTCTAAAACAGTTACATTAGTGTAACCAAGCTCCAAAAGATGATCTACTAAAAAACTATCTCCACCACCAACATCAATAATTTTTGCATCTTTTGGAACGCATGCTTTTTCAATAAAACTCAAAGAAGTTTGAGGAACAGGTTGAAACCAACTTACCTCTGTTAACGCTTTTGTTTCATATATTTTTTCCCAATGGGACTTTCTTTCTTGAGTATTCATTTAACTAAATTTTATGTGAAAAGAGTCTACTCTTCAATGCAGAGTGCTACTAATTTGTCAAGCTCCACTTTTTCTAATGCATGCGGGGTGTTTTCCAATTCAAAATAATCGGCGTTTTGCAAATACTGTACAACTTTCAACGATTCGGCCTTCGTTACCATTTCATCATTTGATCCCCTACAAATTATTACTTGTGATGAAATTTCTTTAAAATTCGCTTCAGTCATAGCTGAACCATTCCCGAGGTCAAGCATCATATTGGCCGTATTATTCATTAATTCCTTCCAATCATCAGGATGATGCTCAGCTTTAAGGAGTTTTGCAAAGACCGGAACTTTTAACTCAATCAACTCAGGATTTAGTCGTTTAATTTCATTTGCAGCTGACTCTGGAGTCCAATCGAATTTTGTTCCTAGAGTGCTAATTTTTCCGATTCGCTCAGGAAATTTTAACGCGTACTTTAACGCCACGTATCCTCCCATGCTATAACCAAAAAGATCAATTTTATCGAGTTTGTTTTGATCCATAAAGTCCCGTACATTCTCTACTAAACTATCTATCGAAAAAGGACCTTTCGCCCCGCTACCTCCGTGACTTTCAAAGTTAAATGAATAAACGATTTTCGTTTGCTCCAATTCCTTTGTCAAGGCTGCGAATTGAGCTTTACTTCCAAGCGCTCCGTGTAAAAGAAGAATAGATTTCATGATCAGCAACTGTTATCGAATAAATAACTGAAAGCTATTTAAAATTTTCGCTCCTACCTCTTTATACTTCTCATGTTGACTTTCCTCGCAAGTAAATGACAATATAAAAGCTTTATCATTTTCAACCCAATAGTGTTGTTCGAAAATCAAATTAAAGATGCCTTGCTTACCTGTAAAAATGGTTTTTTGATGGTTTAATGTATTGCCAACAATTAATGTGCTTTCTATGAGTTCACCGTCGGTTACGAGTGTTTTTACTTGTTCTTCGGACACTTTGGCGAAGGCTTCTAGATTCATGTTATACCCTGACAAATCTTGAATCATAAAGTTCACGTTTTCTCTAAATTTGTCTTTGGAAGATGAAACTGGACTCAACAAAGCGAATGTGGATCCCATTTGTCCTGAAGTGTTAAGCTCCCAATCTTCGGGATAAATCAACCAGTAATTGTCTCCTTTGAGCTCTTTCCAATCATTCGGCACTTGTGTTGCCGTCTTTTCCATTGATTGACCAAATGATGGCTGTAGAACGAGTAAGGCCAAAACGATTATGGTAGATGCAATTTTCATATTTCGGGTTTTTCCTTTAAAACTACAAAAATGCTTTTAAAACCGGTACTCAAAAAAATTAACACGCTGGAGAAAAGTTAGGAGAATAAAAAATCCCGATAGAAAATTATTCAATCGGGATTCCACTATTTTATTAAACTGAATTATCCGTTAAAATCAACTGACAACGTATTTACACCTTCAATTGGATTCATTATCAACGCTGGAATACGCGCCTCGTTTGTAATTATAAATTCTTCATGATTTGCCGTTAACACACCCAAAACATTGTTTTTATTTAAATTCATAATTGCTATTAAATCTGCCTCGATTGCAATTGCATGTTTCAATACTTCATTGTTAAATCCGCTGCTTGGCAATACTGTTGTTGTCACATTAATATCTCTTTCAGAAAAATACTTTTCTGCAAACTTAACGTTTGCAAGTACTTGACGCTTCAAGAACTCATCTGTTTCCTCAGGTGTTACAACATGCACTTTCGATTTAAAGTACTTCGCAAGGTTTGCCACAATTGCTAATTTCTGCTTCGTTTCTTTATTTAAATCAAGAGGAACGAGAATGTTTTCGTATCCTGTTTCTTTAATCGTTTTTTCTTGAACAATTACAAATGGTACTGAAGAATGCGTAATCACTTTAAGCGCATTCATTCCCGTTAAATGTTGCCATCCATGAGTTCCATGCGTTCCCATAAAAATCAATTCCGCGTGATGTTCAGCTGCAAAATCTCCGATATCTTCAAAAATATTCCCAACTCTCACAGATGGAATTATTGTCACAGATGCATCAAAAGTTTTAATAATTGCATTCAACTTTTCTTCCGCCGCCGCGATTTCTTTATTCTTTGCTACAACATGAAGAAGATAGATTGTTACCCCCAATGGGCTTGCTGTTGCAATTGCATGTTGAAGTGCGATATTCGCGACATCAGTAAAGTCGTGAGGTACAATAAAACTTTTAGCTTTCATAATTTTGGTTTTGCAGGGTTATTTTGAATACAAATATAACAATATTGCAATTTTCTATCGGTATAAAACAGGACAATTTTATGATTCCGACATTTTATTTAATCGTTTGTTTTTTCTTTTAATGATTGACTTTACGAACGCATTCAGTACAAGAACTAAAACAATAATCAATGATCCAATATAAAACCGCGTGTTCAACACTTCGTGTTCGCTTAAAATAAAAATAGCAAGGATAAATGTATAAATGGGTTCTAAATTTATACTCAATGCAACGGTATACGCGCCCAAATGTTTTGCAACGTCCACTATTGCATAAAACGCAAACGCGGTGCAAAAAACACCTAAAAACAACAACCAAAATAGTGCAGTTCCATCTATCATAAATATTTCACTGCTCATTTTGCCTTGAGCGAGTATTATTATACTTAGCAGTACAAATGCCGCCAACATTTCATAAAGTGTAATTTTCAATGGAGTCATTGAATTAACCAACTTGGCATTGTAAACGGCAAACAATGCCGCTAGAAAACCAGAGAGTAATCCATAAAACAAGGCCATTACATCTATTGTTGAAAAATCACCACAGACATAGTATATTCCAAAAATTACAATCAAACTCAAAATAAACTCAACCCATGAAAATCGACGTTTCATAATGATTGGCTCTAACCACGAAACATGAAAAGTAGCTGTGGAAATGCAAAGAACACCAAACGAAGCCGTGGAAAGTTGAATTGACATGTAAAATGTAAGCCAATGAAGTCCCACAACACAGCCTGTAATTGCCAGTTCTATTAACTCTTTCTTAGAATTAAGTTTATATGGCCGTTTAAGAAAAATGATTAATCCGCCAATTACAATAAATGCAATCAAAACACGGTACCAAACAATAAATAAAGAATCCAAAGGAATTAGTTTGCCTAAAATCCCTGTAAAACCCCACATAAAAATTATTATGTGTAGAAGAATATAAAACTTCGCTTTACTTCCCATAATTAAAAAAGGCGATTGAAATTATCAACCGCCTCAAATCTAATTAATCAAAAAAGTTATTTCATTTTTTTCAATAACTTTTTGCGACTTTCATCGAGTTTGTTTTGACTTTCGTCTAATTTAGTTCGAGAACTGTTTAATTTTTCTTGATCCTTCGCAACATCTTTCCCTTTTTTCATGTCTTTTTCGATGTCTTTTTGTTTGTCATCAAGTTTTTTTCTGTCCTTATCAATTTTCTTCTGAGCCTCCTCTATTTTTGCCATTTCGGATTGAAACTTTTCTGCTTGCTTAGCCGCTTTGTCTGCCTCCTTTTGGGCTTTTTCTGCTTCCTTTTGGGCTTTTTCTGCTTCTTTCTGTGCTTTTTCTAACTCCTTCGCATTTTTCTCTGCTTCTTTCTTTTGCGCCTCAATTTCTTTAGCCGCCTTTTCAGCCTCTTTTGCCTCTTTTTCAGCCTTATCCGTTTCGTCTTTAGCAGCATCTTTAGCATCCTTCGCGGCTTGCTCTTTTTCTTTCGCTGCTTTTTCAGCTTCCTTTAGTGCTTCTTCTTGCTCTTTTTGAGATTTATTCGCATCTTTTTCAGCCTCCTTGCTTTCCTTTTTCGCCTCCTCCAATTTTTGAGTAGAAGCAGCTTGAGCCTCTCTTAACTTAGCTTCTTCAGCTCTTTTCGCTGCTTCGGCTTCTCTCGCTTTCAAGTCGGCTTCCAATTGTGCTTTTGCCTCGTTTGCCTTTAATTCATTTGCTTTGCGTTCTTCTTCGGCTTTTTGTGCTGCAGAAGCAACGTCCGCTTTTTGAGCTTCAACTTCTTTGGCTTTTAGCTCATTTTCTTTCTCTATTCTCTCCTTTTCAGCTTGAAGTTCATTTTGCTTTAATACTGCTTCCTCTTTTTGCTTTGCAGCTTCAATAGCAGCAGCTTTCTCCTTTTCAATTTGCTCCTGTGTTTTAGCAACATTTGCCTCGGCATTTTGAGAAATCTCATCAGCTGATTCGCCTTTGGCTGTCAAATTAAAACTATATGACTTTGCATTCTCCAATTTAATATCGGCTAGCTTGTCTGTTTTGTAAAGTGAATGATACACTTCTATAGTAACTATTTGACCACCATAAGTTGGAATCGAAAGAGATAATGTTCCACTTTCATTAGTCGTTCCCGCACCAATTACCGTTTTATCAGCAACTACTTTGACCAAAGCTCCTTTCACAATTGCACCATTACTATTAACGGTAATTGTAATATCAACTCCTGCTTTTTGATCAACAACCGTCTTAGAGACAACGTTTGGTGTTTCATTAAACGCAAATGCACCCGAAGATGCCATTATAACAGATACTAATATGTAAATTTTCTTCATTTCGGTTTTTTTATAGATAGTTAAATATAGTAATTTCTACTATTACTTTGGGTTATTGTCAAAAACTATTCCAATATTTCCACTACTTTTATACTATGTTGTTTTCAGAAGTTATTGGGCAAAATGCGTTAAAAGCACAGCTAATTCATGAAGTTGTCGCTGATAAAATTAGTCATGCTCAATTGTTCGTTGGAAAAGCTGGGCACGGAACTCTTCCTCTGGCTTTGGCTTTCATTCAATTTATCATGTGTGAAAACAAACAAGAATCCGACAGTTGTGGTTCTTGTCCTTCATGCATAAAAAACCAAAAACAACAACACCCAGATGTTCATTTTTCTTTTCCAACCGTTCAGGCGATTTCTAAAACAGCGTCGCCAATGTTAAATGATTGGCGAGAACAGTTGGCAGAGTCTGTTTATTTTGATTTAAACACTTGGATAAAAAAAACAGATGACAAAGAGCGTAAACCAATTATAAGTGTACACGAAAGTCAGGAAATAATAAAAAAATTGTCTCTTCGATCTTATGAAGGAGGATACAAGATTATGGTCATTTGGCAACCTGAGGAAATGAATGTTTCCTGTGCGAATAAACTCTTAAAAATAATAGAAGAACCACCTGCCAGAACTCTCTTTATTCTGGTCGCTGAATCGCACGAAAAAATGCTTCAAACCATTTTGTCTCGAGCACAAACTGTTGTTGTTCCTCGTCTTAATATTGATGAAATAGCATCGTTTCTAGGGGAACAAAAACAAATTGGACGAGAGTTTGCAGAAAGTATTGCTGCCCGATCCGAAGGAGATTTAATTGAAGCGATCGAAATTGCAGGTGACTCTAACGAAAAAAACGAAAATTATCTACTGTTCACCCATTTAATGAGGGTTTGTTATAAAAAGAATGTGTTGGATATGATGGATTGGGGCGATTCTATCTCCAGTCGCAGCAAGGAGGGACAAAAGGAATTTTTGAAATACGCACTGCATATGTTCAGACAAAGTATTTTAAGAAATTATACTGAAGACCACTTGACTCGTGTTTCAAAAGATGAAGATGGTTTCTTGGGGAATTTTTCGAAATTCATTACTGGAAATAATATTCAAGACTTTTTCAAATCATTTAATGACGCGCACTATTATTTGGAACGTAATGCCAATAGTAGAATTTTGTTTACTAACCTTTGTTTTCAGGTAATGAGGTTTATTCATGCCGCCTAAAAGTGAGTTGTTAAGATATCGAGGTTAATTCTATCATTTCTTATTATAAATTACCTGTAATTTTATATGTACTTTTATGATTAAAGTAAAGAATTAACTATGGGATGTAGCAGTTGTGGATCAGGTGGAATACCAAGTGGATGCAAGAATAATGGAAACTGTAGTTCTGGAGGATGTAACAAACTAGAGGTGTATGATTGGTTGGCGAATGTAGCATTACCAAGCGGTCAAAAACAATTTGATATTGTCGAAATTCGATTTAAAAACAGTCGAAAGGAATTTTATAGAAACTCAAAAGAACTTAAGCTCCAAACAGGTGATGTAGTAGTTGTTGAAGGTGCTCCTGGCTATGATGTTGGAGTTGTTTCTGTTATAGGCGAACTGGCGCGAATCCAAGTGTCTAAAAAAGCTCCAAATCTAAAGCATACAGACGCAAAAAAAATACGAAAAATTGCCGAACAAGAAGATATTGACAAGTGGATTAAAGCGCGTTCTCTTGAAAAAGAAGTAATGTATAAGTCCCGTACTCTTGCTGTGAACTTAAATCTTCAAATGAAGATTTCTGATGTTGAGTATCAAGGTGATTTAACAAAAGCTACTTTTTATTACACTGCTGAGGGCCGTGTTGATTTTAGGCAATTGATTCGTGACATGGCCGATGAATTTAAAATTCGCGTTGAAATGAAACAAATCGGTTCTAGACAAGAGGCGTCTCGTTTAGGCGGAATTGGGTCATGCGGAAGAGAATTATGTTGTTCTACCTGGTTAACCGACTTTAGATCTGTTTCAACTTCAGCTGCGCGTTATCAACAACTTTCACTAAATCCGCAAAAATTAGCTGGTCAATGTGGAAAGCTAAAATGTTGTTTAAACTACGAACTTGATTCATATTTAGATGCTCTAAAAGCATTTCCAAAGGGAGATTTGAAATTACGTACGGAAAAAGGGACAGCTGTTTATATTAAAACAGACGTTTTTAAACAACAAATGTGGTACGCATATGACGGAGATAAATCTCAAGGGTCCACACTTGTGCCTTTGGGTCCTGATCGTGTTCGAGAAATTATTAAGTTAAATAAAGATGGTAAAAAACCATCCGACTTGATGGAATATGTGGTGAAAGAGAAGGTTGTTGTTCCTGAATACGCTAATGTGGATGGCCAAGACAGTTTAGACCGTTTTGAACACATTTTCAAAAAACCGAAAAAGCGACCTAATAAAAACAAGTCGAAACAAAAAGCGAAAGTAGGTAATTCAGACAATAAATCGCCGAATCCTCAAAAAAACACCAACCCTACGAACAAAGCTGGAGAAAATTCTCCACCTAAAAAACGAAGAAATAATAAAAGAAAACCTAAACCGAATAGTAACAAGAATAATCCACCATCAAATGATTCGAAATAGCTGGTTAATTATTGGATTAATTGCAATTTGTTTTTCCTGCGGGAAGGCTCCGTTTTATGAAAAGTCTGTTTCATTTAAAAATAAAGAATGGACGCGTAATTTAAAGCCGAGTTTCAAAGTGGATATAAAAGACATTGGTCAAGAATATAACTTTACTCTTTCTTTAAGAACGACAACAGATTACAAATACAGTAACCTTTGGATCTTTCTAAAAACTGAAGCTCCGGACGGCACTTCCGCAAGAGAACCTTTTGAAATAGTTCTAGCAAATCCTGACGGCTCATGGGTTGGCAATAAATCTGGGACGATAGTCGAAACTCCTCTTTATTTCAATAAAAGAAAGCTTCCTCTAAAAGGAAATTACACATTTACAGTGGAGCAAGGAATAACAAACTCGGAAGTGAACGAAGTACTAGATATCAGCTTTATCGTAGAAACCGTAATTAATTGATCTTATACGAATACGAAATAGACAAAACATGTCTTGCACCGATGGAGTACGAATCCGTTTTTTTGTCTAGTTGATACTTAACGCTAACTCCATGTGGACCATCTAACTCAAGCTTTGTCCCAATCGTGAATCGAACCTTTGAAAACTGAAATCCTCTAGGGTTATACGCTGGGTTATAAAATAACTCTGCTCCTATCACTGGATTAAAAATGCTTCCTTTTATATCGTATTCAACTTCTGGCTTAAAACGTATCGCTTGGTCAAACTCTGAATCATAATCAGCAGCACGGACATTGTTGAATGAATATTGATAGCGCAACCTTGCTTCAAACGTAAAACGGTTTACATCTTTTTTAAATTCGCCGTTGATATTTATTCTATTTGAAAGTTTATAATTCCCGTATTTGTTCTGATCTATAATTAAACGGTAATCAATCGATGGACGAAACCACTTTACTAGTTTATACTCTAATCCAATTGAAGGAAAAAACGTTTCAATTTTACCTTTGGCAAAACGACCATTCAAATCAGCAGACCACTTTATCTTCTTGGTAAATTCGCCTTTTACACCTAATTCGGACCAAACGGCAAAATTATTTTGACTCAAAACAGCTGTTTGAAATCCAAGGATCATTATAAAAATGATTAAGCCTCTCATTTAATGACTGTTATCGTTCCTAAATCAACAGTTGATTTTTTTTCAGTTATTTCAACTGGATATAAAAGCACCTGTTTACCACTTGGACAAGAGTTACAATCCTCATAAACAAAAACCGTATAGTTTCCTTCCTCTAAGCCTGTAAACTTAAAACTTCCATCATGTGATGTTTTCACATCATCATCAAAAGACACGTCTCCATCGCCATAAACGATATAAACATCTTCTTCAGGTGCAAAGTATTCTGTTATAACAGCACCAGCCGCATTTTTATCAATAATATAAACTGCACCTTGAATAGTAGACGAGCCACCCGGGCCCTCAATTTTTTTGCAAGATGATAATGCCAACAATACAAAAGAGGCGATAACAAGAGAAACACATTTCATAAACCAATACAATTAAGTTCGTTTTTTCAACTATAGCAATGCAACCATTTACATTGTAATTTCGTTACGAATATACAATATTGGTTTAAATTTCTTAATATTGGTGTAACACATTGTTAATACTTTAACTATTGATAATACTATGAAACTTATTTCTAAAATAAATAGCGGTCTTTTTTTGTTGTTTTTAGCAACGACATTGTCCGTAAACTCCCAAATTGTAATTAACGAATATTCGTGTTCTAACATGACGGGAATGACTGATAACTTCGGTCAAAGAGAAGACTGGATCGAACTTTACAATGCAACCGGGGCCGCGATAGATCTAACGGGTTACTATTTGTCGGACAAAGCTTCAAATCTGACGAAATGGCAAATTCCTAGTGGCTCAATTCCTGCCAATGGATTTAAAGTGGTTATTGCTTCAAAACGAGATTTAGTGAACGGAACTCAATTGCATCCAAACTTCAATTTAAAACAAACGCGAGGCGAATGGATAATTTTAACCAATCCATTAGGAAACGTGATGGACTCGATTAAAATTGTTCATATGACAAAAGCAGATCATTCTGTCGGTCGTTCTACAAATGGCGCTATTGACTGGAAATTGTTTACGACACCAACACCAGGGGCGAACAACGTTGGTGCTCAAAATTTCTATGAACCCAAACCTGTTATGAGTTTAGCCCCAGGATTTTACCCTGGACCTCAATCTGTAACCATAACATGCTCAAACCCAACAGCGACAATTCGTTATACTACAAATGGTTCTGATCCTACCGCCGCTTCAACTGTCTATTCTGGCCCTATCGCAATAAATGCGACAACCGTTGTTAGAGCAAAAGCATTTGGAACAAATCTCCCTAGTTTTAACGAAACAAACACGTATTTTATCGGTGTGAACCATTCTATTCCAGTCGTTTCTGTCAGTGGACAACAAGTTGCAACGCTTTTAGGCGGATCACAAATAGAACCCCAAGGAGCTTTCGAATTATTCGAACAAGACGGAACCTTTATGGATGAAGGTGAAGGACATTTCAACAAACATGGCAATGATTCCTGGGCATACCCACAAAGAGGGTTTGACTTTATTATGCGAGATCAATTCGGATATAATTCAGATTTACAGCACCAAATTTTTCCAGATAAAACCAGAGATGAGTTTCAACGTGTAATTCTGAAACCAGGTGCTAGTGATAACTATCCTTTCGAAAATGGTGGTGCGCACATTAGAGATGGTTTCATTCATACTTTATCCGTTCGTGCAGACATGCTATTGGATGAAAGAACATATCGTCCTTGTGTAGTGTATTTGAATGGTCAATACTGGGGAGTATATGAGATTCGGGAGAAAGCTGATGATCATGATTTTACAGATTTTTACTTTCAACAAGACAAGTATAACTTACAGTACCTAAAAACGTGGGGAGGAACATGGCAAGAATATGGTGCGCCAAACGCCCAGCCTGATTGGGATGCATTGGTTAATTTCATAATGGCGAACAACATGGCTCCAGGGCCTAATTTCGACTATGTAACATCCCAATTGAAGTGGGCTTCTTTATGCGATTACTTTATGTTTAACTCATATGTTGTTAATCAAGATTGGTTGAATTGGAATACCGCATGGTGGAGAGGAATGGATCCAGCAGGTCAAAAAACCAAATGGAGATATACACTTTGGGATATGGATGCAACATTCGGACATTATGTGAATTATACGGGTATACCAGATGCCACGGCAAATGCAGATCCTTGTAATGCCGAAAACTTACCGGATCCAGGTGGACAAGGTCATACCGATATCTTAGAAAAATTAATTAATGAAAATCCAATCGTAGAGCAATATTATGTTACGCGTTACATTGACCTCGTAAACACACACTTTTCATGTGATTATATGATAACTCTGTTGGATAGCATGGTGAATGAAATTGCACCTGAAATGACGGCACATGTAAATAGATGGGGAGGTTCTGTAGCAGGTTGGCAAAACAACGTGCAAACTCTCAGAAACTTTATAAATGCCCGTTGTCTAGCGCTTGAACAAGGTTTAATTGACTGCTATAATTTAACAGGTCCTTTCGATGTTTCGTTTGATGTAAGCCCAGTAAATTCTGGAGAAATTAAGGTGAACTCTGTATGGGCGCCAAGTTATCCTTGGACAACACAGTATTACGGTGGAATTGAAACATTAACCTTGGCTAAACCGAATCCTGGTTTTGTTTTTGACCATTGGGAGTATACAGTTGGGCCAATGACTGGACCTGATACTGAAGATACGAATGGTATAATGATTCTTGTTCCTGAAGATGTAGTGGCATTTTTTATCCCTGACAATCCTGATTTGGATGGTGATGGAATTTCAAATGATGACGAAACAAATATTTATGGAACAGACCCTCAAAATCCTGACACAGATGGTGATGGAGTTGATGATGGTGATGAAATAGCAAATGGTTCGGACCCATTAGATCCTTGCGATCCGAGTGACGCTAATTGCGACAATGACGGGGACGGCATAACAAACATAGACGAGACAAATGTTTATGGAACTGATCCAAACAATCCGGATACTGATAACGATGGAATTAACGATGGCGATGAAGTTACAAATGGTTCTGACCCGCTCAATCCATGTGATCCAGATGATTCAGCAGCAATTTGTCAAATTGACACAGATGGTGATGGATTAACTGATGTATATGAAGGAATAATAGGTACAAATCCGAACAATCCTGATACAGATGGAGATGGAATTTCAGATGGGGATGAAGTAACAAATGGATCCAATCCTTTGGATTCTTGTGATCCAAACGCGAATGGACAAGATTGTCTTACAGGAGTTCACATTCCTACTGGTTTTTCACCAAATGGAGACGGAAACAACGAAACTTATTCTATCATAGTTGGTAAAGACGTTCGAAGCTTTAAATTCTTTATTTACGATCGTTGGGGTAACAAAATGTTTACTAGTGATACCAAAGGATTTGAATGGGATGGAAGTTACCATGGTGAAGACTGCAATGCGGGAATTTATCCTTACATGATGGAAGTAATCTATATCGATGGAAGTTCAGAATTACGGTCTGGAAACATCACATTATTGAAGTAAAATGAAAAAGTATTTTTGCCTTTTATCTCTCAGTTTATTGAGTGCAAGCGGATTCTCCCAAGATATACATTTTGCTCAATCATCTCAAACACCATTGTTAATTAACCCTGGAGCAACGGGCGTTTATGATGGCTGGGAACGAGTTATTATTAACCATAGAAATCAATGGCTCGGCGCGAATACCCAGTTTATGACTACAGCAATCGCCGCTGATGTTAACTTTCTAAAAACTGAGTTGAATGATAAGCCACACCTTGGTCTTGGCTTGTTTTTTTACAATGACATTGGTGGAGATTCTAAATTTGGAAATCAAACTGGAGCTATATCTCTGAGTGGAATTGTGCCATTTGATAGAACCGGACATGTTTTATCAGTTGGAATACAAGGCGGTGTTGGTCACAGAAAAGCAAGTTTGCAAAGCGTTTCCTTTTTATCGCAATGGGATGGTTCTCAATTTAATCCGCTAATATTAAGTGGAGAAAGTAACACCTTGTCATCATTCACCTATTTAGATGCTTCTGCTGGGATAAATTACGTGTATAATGGCGGTAAAAGTACGTTTAAGCGAAACACCAACTTTAAATTAAAAATTGGCGCGGCGGGTTACCATTTAAACAACCCTAAAATGAAATACGTAAATGGTTCTGGTGATAGGTTACACAGAAAATATGTTGGACACCTTGGAGTTGAATCAGATCTTGGTAAAAGTAAAATGGCACTTGAAGTCAACGCTGTACAGTTTGTACAAGGAGGACATTTCGAAACAATTCTCGGTTTATTGTTAAAGTACCGAATGGAAACCAATACCAAATTAACTGGATTTAGACAAGATGCATTTTTCGGAATTGGATGTTATACACGCGTGAATGATGCTGTGATTCCTACAGTAATGATTGACTGGAAAGGCATTCAGTTTGGTATTTCATATGATGTAACTATTTCCAAGTTAAGAAAAGCATACAGAGGTGGTTCGTTAGAGTTTTCTGTTTCTTATACCAATAGAAATACAGCACTATTTACGAATAGAAGAAGTGGTGGAAAGAAGTTTTAACTAACGTTTTAACAACGCGCGAAATAAGCGAACGATTCGTTTTCTAAAAAGAATCAAAAGAAGAATATATGGAATTGTCATTAAATACAGAATTCCATAATTGATATTCGTGCCAAAAGACGCTTCATCCAATTCGCTGCCTTGTTCAGCTAAAAGTTTACATTGAGAACAACCTTGTGAAAATACAAGGTCCATTGCAAATACAGCAATAATTAAGAGCACGTATTTTTTCCAGTTGGACATTCAACAAAATTAAACAATATATTGAATTTATTTCCTTAAGCTGTACTATAGAAATGTTAAATAATCTCATGAACCGTGTCAATCAATTAGCGTGCGGAGCAAAAGAATCCAAAAATTCGAATAAATTTGTAGTATGAATAGAATCATTTTTTGTTTGTTGGGTTTTTGCTCGTTCATTCTCATTTCTTGTGAGAGTTCAGAAGAAACTGACGTAGTAAATAACTCTTCTGAAAATTTAGACAGTCTGCTGTTGGCCTCACCAAACGATATTAATCTTTTGGTTAAAAGAGGGAACAAACTCTTTAAAGAATACGAATATGACCTTGCTTTGAATGATGCCGCGAAGGCTTTCAGAATTGATTCTATGAACTTTGATGCTCGCCTGCTATACGCTGAAGTTTTAAATAACCGTGAAACACGATCAGTGGAAGACGTTCAAATTGCCCAAAATCATTACAAATGGGTTATTAAAAAGGATCCTAAGAACCTACGTGGCTTGGTAGGTTTAGCCGCTACATATAATTTTCAACAAGACTTTGAAAATACATTTAAGTACATCAATACAGCATTAAGAATCGACTCAAAATACCGAGATGCATATGTGCTAAAAGGTACAACATATCGTCAGATTGGAAATATGGAACTGGCCAAATCATCCTATGAAACAGCCATTCAACAAGATCCTAAATTCTTCGAGGCATACTTTCTTCTAGGTGCAATATATCAAGCTGAGGAAAGTCCTTTGTGCATTGAGTATTTTGCTACAGCTCTGCAACTACGACCTGACATTCTAGAGGTTAAATACCAACTCGCATATTCTAAACAAGTATTTGGTAATCTTGAGTCTGCCAAAGAACTCTATCGTGAAATGGCACATGACACCGTTGATTTTTATGTGTCACGAGGGTTATTTCACCAAGGGTATATCAAGCAATTCGTAGATAAAAAGCA
This sequence comes from uncultured Flavobacteriales bacterium, assembly GCA_913059205.1. Taxonomy (GTDB): domain Bacteria; phylum Bacteroidota; class Bacteroidia; order Flavobacteriales_D; family Crocinitomicaceae; genus UBA4466. Next base: position 25,521 of record CAJXRM010000012.1, on the reverse strand, counting down.
AGACATTGATAGTGCGATGTACTTTTACAAAAGCGCATTGAAAACGGAACCTAGGTACGTTGAAGCCTGGCACAACATTGGTCTATGTCATGCTCAAAAAGGCGATAAAGAACGTGCTTTAAAGTCTTTTTCCAACGCATTGAAATATGATCCAGAATTTGAAATATCACGTCAAGCAGCTGAAGAAATTCGTTGATGAAGCTTAATCCAAAATACCTTCAACTTATTGCTGATGGATTAATCCCTTTGTTGGGACTTATCGTTTGGAATTGGAGTTTATATTTTATTCTATTGTTCTATTTTTTAGATTTACTTTCTGCCGAAATCATTCTTCATTTAAAATCAAAAAAAACAATTGGTTTTCAAGGTGCCGCTGGATTAAAAAAAGAATGGTTAAAATGGGGTGTCACAAGTTTTTCTTTTCTCCTTTTATCGATTATTACTATTCATTTTGCGGTTTACTTCATTTCTCCTGGAATAGACTTCAAAGTTGAAGCAATCGCTTTTTGGAATTATGAAGAAATGGGCATCAAACAAGGGTATATTCTTCTACCACTTGTCTTTTTTGTAAGTTATCAGCAGTATAAAATGACTTTTTTGATGTCCGGAAAATTTAGGAATACGCAATTCGTTATTCTATGGAAAAAGCACGTCATTCCTCTGATTTTAATAATTGCCTTTGCAGGATTGTGCGTGGGACTAAGCTGGTTTATGCGACTGCCTGAACCCGTTTATGTAATTGGAATTATTGCCCTTTCGACCTTATATAAACTTCGATACAGCGAAACTTAACTCCTCGTCCGTTTAATCCATGACGGCAATAATATTGCACCGATAAACAAGTATGGAAAGTAGGAAATCAGTCGCCAAATAATTGCCATAATTACCAACAAAATGGCCGAAGAACTAAAGGAAGAAAGAATCTCGCCAAACGCATACTCTGCCACACCACTTCCTCCTGGAGTGGGACTGACAAGCATGAACAACCATAAAATAAGCTGTTTCCCCAAGACTAAAATGTTGTCGTAGAAACCAAGATGCAAAAATGCATTTAAAATTGCGTTAATCACCAAATAACGTGATATCCAGCTCATAAATGTACTCACAAAAACAGCCAGCCAAAATGAATTTTTTTCTTTCTTAAATGTTATTGCTGCTTTTTCAATGTCTTTTCCCCATTCGGCTGCAATAAACTTCCATCGCTTTATAAGTGGAAAACGAAAGACAAAAAGCAAGAACCTAGTCGCAAAAGAAGGGTACCAAAATAACGTTAGGTAAAGCATTAAACACACACTAAAAATGATTCCAAAACCACCCCAAAACCACCAGGATAAAATAAGTGTACTTCCTTCTTCCACCGGAAAAAGATCGCTATTGTGTACGAATAAAAAGACCAGTGGAATCATCAAAACAAAAAACAGATTGTCCATAAACGCCGTGATTATCACAATTGCTGTTGCTCGACCGAGTGGAATTGTTTCACGGTTTAAAATGAACATAGCAACCGCCGCTCCTCCAACCACACCGGGAGTTAATGCGGATGCAAACTCCCATAATAGAATTACATAAATGGCCGCCTTCCATCCCAACTGATTTTTGGTTAACAAGCGAATTCTCACGACATAAAAAAAATCACGGCTCACCATAAAAAGTAATGCAATAAATAACCAAATGGTCGTTGACGAATCCCATTCAATTTGATTCATGCTTTCAGTAAACGTAAGTTGCCGATATGTTCCATGCTTAGATACCTTAAAATCTATCTCTTCTGACATGTCCACGCGATTGTTTTGATTTCCATCGACCCATTCGTGCGTACCATTCTTTTGATCAGCTATAAAGTGAGAAACTGACAGACTATTGTATAACATCCAAGAAGAAATAAGCAGTCCGATTGCTATTGCAAGGAAAATTTTCCAACCGTTAAAGACTTTTGATAACGGACTTTCCATTTTTTAGTTGGATGGAATTAAAGTAGCTTCTACAACCCAATTGGCACGCACTTTTGTTGGAGTGGTATAAAGATCGACTTTTTCTGGTTGAAGAAATGTTTCTTTATTTCCAGTATCCCATTTTCCATTCATATTGTCGTCCAAAATTATTTTGAATGTGTATTCTCCTGGTTCTAATTCTTCAATCGAAACATTTCCCAATGAATCTTTAATGCTCAACAACTTAATAGGTTTGTTGTTATGATATACTTGTAGTAAAACAGGCGAAGAATAATAACTCAAGTTGAGGTCCAAAGAGCCATAATTCCTTTCTTCATTTAAAATGCAATTCACCTTTCGATCTTCACTGTCTCCTCCTTCGCATCTAATTGCACCTTTTAAAAATTGAAATTCAAGTTCTTTATAAAGCGATTTGTCCAAATCAATTGTCAGCACATTATGGTTAAAGGTATACGCGTAATCGTGAATGTAAATTGAGTCTTTCTTCAAAAACACGCGGATAAGCGAGGTATCAACACCAGTAATAAAACTATTCGTTTCAAATGCAACTTTTTCACTTGGAGCAAAATTATTATTCGACTTCAAAGAAGTCACAATTATCGCAGTTGGCGTTTTTGAAACACTGGATCGCACTGAAGCAGTATCAATTAACTCGTCGGATGTTATGATTACTTCATTGACTAAAACATCGGATTCTGGTAAAAATAGCTTCAAACTATCTTCTTTAATTTTAACATAACGATTCGTATTCAATTTTACGCCATTCAGATAAATCATTTCATTAACTATTGGTACCGTTGAACCTATTACTATTGAATTTGGTGCAACATACTTTTTAGTTCTAATTTTTGGCTTCGGCGCTGGTGTAAATACACGAATTGGAACAGTATCAATTGTTGAATAGTTTATATCCACACTTCTGTCAATTTGAAAACCAACACGTTCATGATCTTGAATAACAAGATCTTTATTTACATCAGAAAAAGCGAACAATTGATAGTTATCGGCCTTTATATAGTTTAACAAAGCCTCTCCATTTTTCGTCGTTTCTGTAAAGTTTTTTATTTCATTCGTTACGGGATCAAACAAACCTACGATGCACTTTTCTACAGGTAAATTTGTCCAAGCATCAATAACCTTTACAGCATACTTAATACTGTCAAGTTCGTTTCCTGTACTAAAAACATACTGCATTATTGTATCGTTCCCTTCTGTGATATCTTTAACGGCATTGTTGATGTATATCGCATAAGTAGTATTCGGGCTCAACTCCTCTTCCCATGAAATTACCAATGACTTTTTTTTCATTTCGGCCTTCAATACTGCATGCGGTGGGACAATTCGAATATTTTCCGAAGGATTGCTCAAGGTGATGAATTCATCAAATGGAATTTCCACTCGTTTTGAGTTAAAATTTGTCGATTCATTCGGTGGATTAACCCTAGAAGTCCTTGGCTGCGGAGCTACTACATCTTCATCGCCACCCGAAATTGTTCCAACTTGCGCGCAAGAAGACACAACAAGAGTTATCAAAACTATAAGATAGAACCGAGCCACAGACATAATCGTGTTAAATATTTTTCATCAATTTCATCAAAGGTAGCTAATTCGTCACTATCGACGTCTAAAACACCTATAACTGAGTTGTTTTTTAAAATAGGAACAACTATTTCACTTTTCGACAATGAACTACATGCGATATGTCCTGGAAACGCTTCAACATCATCCACAATGATAACTTTTTCAGTTTCCCATGATGTTCCACAAACACCTCGTCCTTTTTGGATGCGAGTACAAGCTATCGGTCCTTGAAACGGGCCTAAAACTAACTCATCCTCTTTCACCAAGTAAAATCCCACCCAAAAAAAATGAAAAGCTTCTTTTAAAGCGGCTGCAACGTTTGCAAGATTAGCAACTGAATCAGTTTCATTTCCAATTAATGCCTTTATTTGAGGAACTAAACTTAAATAAAGCTCTTCTTTGTTTCCTGCGTTTAAGTCTAAATGCTCTGCCATTGTTTTGATTTATACAAAAATGATGTTTTTATATTTTATCTGCTATTTTTCACTAACTTAATATAAACGAACCACAAAAAGAAAGTAAAAAATGTTGAAGAAAGTACAATTGGATAAGGTGTTGTTTCTGGATATTGAGACCGTACCGCAAGTTTATCAGTTTCAAGATTTGGATAAAAAGCCAAAAGAATTGTTTGAATTGAAAACCCGATTTATGCAAAATGATGAAAAATCATTTGAGTCTCTTTATAATGAACGGGGGGGAATCTACGCGGAGTTTGGTAAAATTGTGTGTATTTCAGTAGGTTTCGTTCATGAAACTAGTCAAGGTAAACAACTTCGAATGAAATCATTTTATCATGATGATGAGGAAACCTTACTAAAGCAATTCAAAAACTTGCTGGATGAGAATTACAATTCACCTTATCACATTTTATGTGGGCATAATGCAAAAGAGTTTGATTTTCCTTATATCTGTCGCAGAATGCTAATTAATGGAATAGAACTGCCTGAGACACTAAATATTTCTGGGAAAAAACCTTGGGAAATTGCTCATTTGGACACTATGGAACTATGGAAATTTGGTGACTTTAAAGCTTACACTTCATTGGCCTTACTGTGTCATGTATTTAATATTCCTACGCCAAAGGATGATATTTCAGGAGCAGATGTAGCCCGCGTTTATTACGAAGATAAAGACCTAGAAAGAATAAAAGTGTACTGCGAGAAGGATGTCGTGGCACTAATTCAATTGTTTCTGCGTATGCGTGGTGATTCCTTAGTAGACGATTCCGATATTCATTACTCGTAATTTCCTCTTATACACAAAACAAAAAAGTCCCGACAATTGTCGGGACTTTTTCTTAAATATGTAAACGTTAAAGGTAAACAGTTTCCTTCGTTTCAACCTCTTCTTCAATTTTTATAATTCCTTGACCTACATCACTTCCGCTTGTCGCTCTAATATTTAATACAACAACACCGGCTTGACCTAATTGATACTCTTCATTGAACGTAAAACGTGCAACACCTTCTTGATTTGTGTATGCCGTGTCATAAATATCAACATTTATTACCGACCCTTGTTGCGACCCAACAGGATACAATACAACACGAGCTCCAGGAACACCGCTTCCAGCACTATTGCGAACTGTAATTTCTGCAACAGTATCTTTTTTCTTACGACATCCAACGAATGCAAAAGTACCTACCGCTAGTAAAAGTCCGAAAATCACTAATTTATTTAATCGCATAATTTCTATTTTATTATTGAATAAATACCGTTTCAACGGCTGTTGTATGAACACGTGCTCTAACATTTCCTTCTCCGTACAAAGTTGGAGTTTTAGCAATTACTCTGTAATAACCCACTTCATAATCTTTACCTCCCTCGTCAAAATGTTCTTGCATATTAAACTCGGCAAATCCCGAGTCATTTGTTATTAACGTATCCACAAACTCATTTGTTTTAGGGTCTGAGCCTTGATCTCCAATCACTATTACTTTAACACCTGGCGCAACAGCATTGCTATTCGTTCTAACATAAATTTTAATAATAGATGGTTCTTTATTTTTACACGACTGTAAAAAACCTAAAGAAAGCACTGTTAATGCTAGAAGTGCGAAAGTTTTTGTTGTAGTATTCATACATTATAAGTAAATCGTGAAGGTCAAAGATAAGCTATTTTTTATATTATCTATAACATCTTTGTCCCTTAATTCTTAACTTCGTACGCTCGCAAAGCGTATTTAGTTTCAAACTGTAACAATTTAAAACACAAAAAGGTTACTTTGTGTTTTTTATAAAGACGGTTAAATTATTAGAAAAGTTGGCTCCGCTCAAGCATCAAAGCAGTTAATTTTAGAAAAATGAAAGAAAAAATTAAAGGGATAGAAAATGAAATTTCAGTGTTTGACATTAATAATGTTGAAAGCCTTGAAAAATTTAGAATTCATTTTTTAGGATCAAAAAACTGTATCAAAGATTTATTTGCCGAACTGAAAAGCGTTCCAAACGAGGAGAAAAAGGAAATCGGTCAATTAATGAATGCTTTACGCACTTCGGCTCAGGAAAAGTTTGATAGTTCTAAAATTCGATTAGAAAACTCAGCTTCGGATGATACTAAAATTGACCTATCGAGACCGGCTGATCAAATTGAAATTGGTTCTCGTCACCCTCTTTCCTTAGTAAGGAGCGAAATAATAGAAATTTTTAATCGAATTGGTTTTACTGTGTCCGAAGGACCTGAAATTGAAGACGATTGGCATAACTTCTCTGCTTTAAACTTTCCACCTGAACATCCAGCGCGCGATATGCAGGACACTTTTTTCATTGAAAAAGGGGAAACAGAAATGGCTTTACGAACGCACACCTCATCGGTTCAAGTGCGTGTGATGGAAAATGAAAAACCACCAATTCGCACTATTTCTCCAGGAAGAGTTTACCGAAATGAAGCCATTTCGGCTCGAGCTCATTGTTTCTTCCATCAGGTTGAGGGTTTGTACATTGATAAAGATGTATCATTCGCTGATCTGAAACAAACACTTTTATATTTCGCGCAAGAAATGTTCGGTGAAAAGGCCCAAATTCGTTTGCGCCCTTCTTACTTTCCCTTTACTGAACCAAGCGCTGAAGTCGATGTTTCCTGTACTATTTGTAACTCTAAAGGATGCAATGTCTGTAAGTACACTGGTTGGTTGGAGATTTTGGGATGCGGAATGGTAGACCCAAACGTATTGGAGGCTAGTAATATTGATAGCAAAGCATTTTCTGGATTCGCATTTGGAATGGGTGTTGAACGAATTGCTCAATTAAAATACCGTGTAAATGACTTGCGTTTATATTCAGAAAATGACGTACGGTTTTTAAAACAATTTTCATCTGGAATGTAATTATGGGTCTATTTTCTAAGTCACCAAAACCAGAGGCATTGCCGTGGGTAGAAATCACTTCTACGAATCAATTAAATGACCTTCTGCATAATATTGATGTAAAACCCGTGTTGTTGTTTAAGCATAGCACACGTTGCAGTATATCGAGCATGGCGTTAAACGCGTTCGAACGAAACTGGACGAGTGGTAAAGACATATGCGACATTTACTTTATCGATTTGCTAAAGCACCGAGATGTTTCAAATTTGACAGCAGAATTAACAGGAGTTGAACACCAATCTCCTCAAGCAATAGTTATTAAAGGAAAAGAAATTGTGTACGAAGCATCTCACTCGGGAATTGACGCAAGACGAATAGAATCTATTTTATCTAAAGTATGAAAAAGTACATTATCATAGGGTTATTGCTTCTTGTAGGGGGAGTGTTTTTACTAAAACCACTTTTGAACGGGTCCAAAGAAATTGACCCAACTGAAGAAGAACTTCCCGCTTTTTTTAAGTTCGAGGATAATTTAGCCACTGTTGGTGATGAAAAAGCTCCAATGGTAATCGTTATTAATCGCACAGACATTTCTAAGCTAGAGTTATTTTACAATGATTCTGTTTTAAAAACGTGGATTAATCCTAAAGGTAAAATTGACTTTACTTTAGACGCCGGCCTATTTGGCGTTGGAACACGTACGTTGAATTTACTTTCAACTTTAAGCGATGGAAGTTCATTTGTTGATAACAGAATGGTACGTGTTTTATCTGACATTGTTCCTTTGAAAAAAACCGCTCAAATTGTTGGAGAATATCCTCACAATCCGACAAGCTTTACGCAAGGGTTAGCTTTTTATAACGGGAAATTATACGAAGGCACTGGAGATCCTGGAGATCAAGGAAATACAATTGTTGCGAATGTAGAGTTGACAACAGGAAAAATTGTAAACTCTATCGGTCTTCAAGCGGGATTTTTCGGAGAAGGAATTACGGTAATGAATGATAAAATCTATCAACTTACGTGGAAAAATCAAAAGTGTTATGTGTATGACGTTAATTCTTTACAATTACTTTCTGAGTTTAATTACAAAGGTGAAGGTTGGGGATTAACACATGATGGAACTTCATTAATTATGTCCGATGGAACTGAACGTATCGTTTTTAGAAACCCTGAAACATTTGCAATAGAACGAACAATTGAAGTATATAACAATCAAGGTCCTATCAACTACCTGAACGAATTAGAGTATATTGACGGAAAAATTTACGCCAATGTTTGGACCACCGCTGGAGTTGCAGTGTTCGATCCAAAAACAGGAAAAGTACTAGAAGAAATTAGTGGTGCAGAATTGTTTAAAGTCGGCCGTGGATCTGGAGAAGTCCTTAACGGAATTGCGCACAATCCTGCTACTGGAAAAACATACATGACAGGTAAAAACTGGGTGAAGTTGTTCGAGGTTAAATTCGTCGAACCAGGTAATTAAATTGCATCAATAGAAAAGGTTCCATACATTGGCTCGTCTTCCGGCGTATCCGTCAAATTAAACGTTCCTGAAAGACTGTAATTGTTTTTCTTCTTTTTGATTTCTCCTGTAATAAAAACGGCACCCTGATTTGGGAACATAACCAATTCAGTAAAAACTCCTGAGACTTCGCAACCATTTCTTTCAAATGTAAAGCCGTTGATAACAACACTCGATTCATCAACGATAGAAACGACCATTTCTGGATCATCTAAAGAATTGTGATTTTTTGTCGTAAAAACACCTTTATAATTACCTGTAGACATATTGCGACAGATTTTTTCCTTGTCACAACTTGCACTAATAAAAAAAAGTAAAGCTAATAGAACTGCGTTTTTCATCGTGTTGGTTAGGATTTTGAGATAATAATCACACAACAAAAGTAAGGTTTATATTTTAATCGAACTCAATGCTGTTCGATTGACTTAATTCGACTTAAAAGGGTCAAAGTTAATCATAGAATTGACTTCTTTTACTGTACCTTCTGCCACACGGAGAACTCTCCCTGGAAATTTCTCCACCAAGGTCATGTCGTGTGTTGCCATTAAAACAGCCGTTTTTTCTTCATGTGCAACTGCTATCAACAAACGCATAATTTCTTCTGATGTTTCTGGATCCAAATTTCCCGTTGGCTCATCCGCAAGAATCAACTTTGGCTTGTTTAGTAAAGCGCGTGCAATAGAAACTCGTTGTTGCTCTCCACCAGAAAGTGCATACGGCATCGAATTGATTTTGTTTTCAATTCCTACCAACTGCAGCACTTCTTTGGCGCGTTTTTCCATTAATCCTTTGTCCTTCCAACCTGAAGCTCCCATAACGAACAAAAGGTTTTTAAGCACAGAACGATCTGTTAATAATTGAAAGTCTTGAAACACGATACCAATGCTTCGGCGTAAATTTGGAATATCCTTTTTGCGTAGCTTGTTCAGATCAAACCCCGCAACTCCGCCGGTGCCCGCATGCATCTTTAATTCACCATAAAGCGTTTTAAGTAAACTGCTTTTACCGCTTCCTGTTTTTCCAATTAGGTAAACAATATCATTTGAAGAAATATCAATATTGATGTCCCTAAGTACTGTAACAGAACTCTGCTTTATTTCTCCCGACTTAATATCAATTACGTTGCTCACAGTTGTCTCATTTTATGTAAAGGTGTAAATAGAAGCTCAATCTTTTAACCTAAACCATCAAATAATCTTAACATAATTGCGTTTAAAACTTTTGAACACCCTCTCCAATTCCCCCTGCAAGTAGGTTAATTTTGCTTGTTAAAATAGCAGTTGATATGAACAGAATTCTCTTTATTCTTGGATTAATGTACAGTACGGTAGCCTTTTCTCAGTCTACTGAAAAGTACAATAGCGAATATGAGAATTTTTATCGTGCTGAAGACTTGTATTTGAAAGAGCAATACGGCGCTGCCCGAAGGGAGTTTCGACTATTTTTAGATGAATTCAATCAACCGAACGATCCAATGTTCGTGAAAGCCTCGTACTATGAGGCGATGTCGGCGTTAGAATTATATAACAACGATGCAGTTCCTTTGTTAATGGCCTTTAATCGCGAGTATCCCGAGAGCATTTACAAAAAAACAATCTTTTTTCGCTTGGGTAAATACTTCTATTACAAGAAAGATTATGAGGAAGCTTTAGCCTGGTTCAATCAACTTTCAGCTACCGATGTCGAACAAGATGAAAAAGATGAATATTATTTCAAGTTAGGGTATTCCAACTTCAAACAAGGAAATACCGAAGAAGCAAGAAATGCTTTCCATGAAGTAAAAGATGGAACGTCACAGTATGCGGGGCCGGCAATGTATTACTTTTCACACATCGCCTACCAAAATAAAAATTATGAAGTTGCTTTGGCAGGATTTCTTAAATTGACTGAAGACCCGCAATTCGCTAAAGTAGTTCCATATTACATCGCTCAAATTTATTACCTACAAGGTAAATATGAAGAGGTAACCGAATATGCCAAAAACATCGAGACAAACGAAAGCATTGTCAATGAAAAAGACATGAATCACTTAATAGGTGACGCATATTACAGGACTGACAAATACGAAGAAGCCGTTCCGTTTTTAGAGAAATATGATAAAGAAGCTCAGACTACTCGCGATGAAGATTATCAATTGGGTTACGCATATTTCAAAACTGGAAAATACGAAAATGCAATCCGATTGTTCGACAGAGTAAAAAAAGTAGAAGACAGTTTAGGACAAGTAGCCTATTATCATATTGGTGAGTCCTTGATGCATTTAAAAAATGACGTTTCAGCGCGTTCGGCTTTTGAAGATGCAGCAATGATGGAATTTGACCCTATTATTCAAGAAGATGCCTTGTACAATTACGCTATTCTTTCTTACAAGTTAGACATTAACCCTTACAACGAAGCGGTTGAGGCCTTTGAAATGTACCTGAGAAACTTTCCAAATTCTCCGCGTAAAGATGATGTGTATCAGTACCTGGTAAATGTTTACATGAGTGCCAATAATCACGAAAAAGCTTTGGCCTCTTTAGATAAAATTCCGAACAAAGATATCCGTTTAAAAACTGCGTATCAATTGATTTCTTTTAACCAAGGTGTAGAACGTTTCCAAAACTCCAACTTTTCTGGAGCAATCGAGTCGTTTAAGCTTGTAGACAAATACCCTGTTGACGCGGCGATTTCGGCACAAGCAACTTATTGGATTGCGGATGCACACTATAGAACTCCAAATTACAATGCTGCAATAGATGGATATAAAAAGTACATCACAATGCCTGGAAATAAATCCGGTTTTAAGGCTGAATCACATTATAATATTGGGTATGCATTTCTTCAAAAAGAAGAATTGACAAAATCGATAGAGGCTTTTCGAATATTCATTCAAGAACCAAATATTAATAGGGAAAAACATGCTGACGCATTGATGCGAATTGCTGATAGCTATTATGTAATGAAGGAAAATGAACAAGCCGTAAAATTTTATCAGGATGTGGTAAATCTGCGTGGTGGACATGAAGATCAAGCGTTGTATTATATGGGCAAAACCTTCGGTTATATGTCAGGTAAAAACAGCGAGAAAATTCGCAACTTGAATACTTTAATTTCAAATTATCGCGAATCAAAATATTTGCAGCCTGCAATTTATGAAATTGCACAAAGCTATATGTTCGACGGAAGTTTAGATAAAGCGCTAGAGAATTTCAAGAAAATCGTTTTCGATTATCCTTCATCGCAATTAGTTGTAGATTCAAAAATTAACATCGCAGATATTTATTTCAAAAAGGGAAACTATTCCAAGTCAAAAGAAGAATACGAGTCGATTTTAGCGAAGTATTCTGAAGATCAAAATATTTGTGAAAAATCCGTCCGTGGTATAATTGACATATATAAAGCAACACAACAACAAGATAAAGTTGGCGCATTGGTTGCTCAATATCCATGTGCTAATTTTTCAGAAAACGAACAAGAAGATATTTACTATGCTCCCGCTATGGAGGCGTACCAGGCGAATTCATTCCAACAGTCAATTGTTCTTTTCGGAAATTACCTCGACAAGTTTCCTAATGGGCGTTACTCAAATGATGTGAAAAACTTCATGGCTGATGCGAATTATCAATTGGAAAACATTGAAGAAGCTATTCGTATTTACAAAGAAACATTGGAAGGCGGAAATACTGGGTTTACAGAAGTTGCTGCGGCACGTGTTTCACATTACTTGTATAACAACCAAAATTATGCAGAAGTAATCCCGTATTACGAGCGATTGGAAACTATTACCTCAAATCCTGAAACAAAATTCAATGCGCAACTTGGAATTATGCGTAGCGCATTCCTAACTGAAAGCTGGAACAAATCCGCTTCTTACGCAGATAAGGTACTTTCAAAACCATCCTTAAATTCGGAGCTTTCACAAGAAGCATATTATGCCAAAGGAATGGGTAATTATTACGCTGGAAACTACGACGCAGCCAAAACTGCTTTGGTTTGGTTAATTAAAAATACAACTACGGCTAAAAGTGCTGAAGCACGGTTTTCATTGGCTGATATTTTCTTTAAACAAAACAACTTGGATGAAGCCGACACAGAAGTAACGGGAATCCTTAAGCAAAAACCTGCTTACAACTATTGGATTGCAAAAGGACTGATACTACGATCGCGTATTTATATCAAACAGGATAAATTATTCGAATCTGAACAAAATTTAAAATCTGTTTTGGAACATTACAAAGTAAAAGACGACGGGATTCTGGATGAAGCAAATGAGTTATGGAATGAATTGATGCAACTGAAAGAAAAGCCTAAATCAATTACACCAGAGCCAAATCATATTATTGAAATCAACGATGAAAATGGAAAGAAATAAGATAAAAAAAGCGCTATCGATCGTATTCTTTTTCGCCATTTCTTTTGGATATGGTCAAGATGTAATCATTGATGCATCTGGAGATCGCACCGTAGAAAAAGCCTATCGCAGTGCACGAACGCCGCTTGTAATTGATACTGTCATTCCTACGGTTATAGTTGAATATCCGTTACTAATTCTGAAGCACGAAACGCAAACAGAAATTGAACGCATCAATCCAGCTTCAATAAAAACAGTAGAAAAATTACCTCAATTATACAATACGTACGTGAAATTGGGAATTGGAACTAAACTTATGCCTTTGGGTGAAGTATATTACGACTCAGACCGATCGCGTAAATATATATACGGTGCACACATAAAGCATTTAAGTTCATTCGGAGATATTAAAGATTACGCCAAAGGTCAATACGACAGAACACGCCTTGGAATATATGGTGGAATAAATGAAAAACGTTACACAATTCGAGGTGATTTCCATTACGGAAGTAAAGGTTTCCATTACTACGGAATTTCTGACACTCTAGATATTGCTGGAGACAGTATTGCTCAGCGCTACAGCGACATCGGTTTTTCTGGGAAATTCATTACGCACATTAAAGACAGCGCTAAAGTGAATTTTAGTGTGGGGATTGCCTATAACAACTACCACTCTAAAAAGAACGAAAGAGAAGCTGAAGATTTGTGGAGAGCAAGAGAAAATTTCTTTGGCGTTACAACAAGCACCTGGTATAAACACAAATCTGAAGTCTATGGTTTAGATGTTGATATTCGCTACAATGGATACCGCTACGGTGAGAAATACAAAAGTTTAACTGGATTAGATACTGGTTTATTTCTTAATAACACGATAATTGATTTCAGACCACACATCACTACGCGCCTTCAGAATGATCGATTCAAAGCCAAAGTTGGCGTGGATGTAGCAATAGATGTGCGCGATGTCACTCGAGCGTATATTTTTCCAATTGCTGAAGTAAAATACAGTCTTTTCAACGACATTTTTATTCCTTATATCGGTGCTAGAGGAGGAATCAAACAAACTACCTTTAAGAGTTTAACAGGAGAAAACGAGTTTTTACTCCCGAATGTAGAATTACGCAACGAAAATACTGCATACGATTTTTACGGTGGTATAAAAGGAACTATTAGTCGTAGAATCAGTTTCAATGCTGCAGTTAGTTTTGCGAAGGTAAAGGACAAAGCTCTATTTGTTACAGATACGATTCATTCGCCAAGAAACAAGTTTAATATCATTTATGATACAATGACAGTTGCAACAATTGAAGGATCGATTTCTTACCAATTAATGGAAAAGTTGAAGGTCGATGCGATTGGTAAATTCTATTCCTATGCCGCGTTAAACAACAGTTATGCGTGGAACTTGCCTCGTTTGGAAATCACGTTACGTGGATCGTATAACCTGTTTGATAAATTCATCTTCAACCTAGATTTAAAAATGGAAGAAGGAAGAAAGGCCTTGGTTTATGCTCCAGGGAACGGAATTTCGGAAGAAAACGGACAATACATTGAGAAGTTGAACTTCATTGCTGACCTTAATTTGGGAGTAGAGTACCGCTATAACAAGCGTATTTCCGCTTTTGTTCAATTCAATAATATTGCCGCACAACAATATATGAGGTGGCACAACACGCCAGTTCAAGGATTTCAGTTTATGGGCGGAGTGACGTATCGGTTTTAAGTAAAAGCTTGTAACAAATTAACGCGTTGCCTTCGACTCCGCTTCCGCTCAGTCAACGGCAAATAAACAAACTCAGATAACAGTGTTTATTGGGTACATTCGAAGTGCACATTTCCGTTGAAATTATTAAGAAACTATTGTTTCATTACCAGAACTCTCTTCTTCGATGCTTTCTACTTCTTCATTCTCTTCAGATGTAGCCACAACAACTGGTTTCGGAAAATACTTCTTTTGGCGCACAAAAACCATAATTACACCAATGCTAATTGATGCATCGGCTACATTCCAAATAGCTGGAAAAACTTCCCATCCACCAATAACAGGCATCCATTCAGGCCAAAAAGCTTCGAACTTAAACATGTCAACCACATTGCCCATGAGAAAACCAGTGTGGCGCGTTTCAATTTCACCAAAGAAACCACATTGTGAAAACACACCGGAACCTTCCAAATGATTATAGGCCATACATGGGTCATATGGAAAAACGAAATCGTAAAACATAGAATCGATTAAGTTGCCTGTTGCGCCCGCAAAAACGAGTCCAATGGCAACTAAAAACTCCATACGAACTCCTTTTTTTACTTGTTTAAAAAAGTAGTAAACAAGCGCACTTATGGCTATTACTCTAAAAATACTCAGCGCCAATTTATGCCACATTTGCGAACCGAAGGTAGTTCCAAAGGCCATTCCTTGATTCTCAATGTACTGTAACAAAAACCATTCACCAAAAATTGGAGAAGATTCTCCTGGTTCAAAAGTCGTTTTGATATAAATCTTTAAGATTTGATCAAACGCCAAAATAAGTGCTACTATTATAGCAACAATAAGGATCTTTTTTTTCACAGAAATTTAACTTTGAGCGTTCTTCGCTTCGATGCTCAATGTCGCATGAGGAACAAGCATCAACCTCTCTTTTTGAATTAAATTACCCGTTCCTCTACAAATCCCATATGTCTTGTTTTCTATTCGAACGAGCGCATTATTCAATGCTGAAACAAATTTTTCTTGACGAGAAGCCAATTGAGCAACTTCTTCGCGCGACAAGGTGTCAGATCCGTCCTCCATCATATTAAATGTTCGCCCAGTGTCATTTGTTCCGTGATCATCATTATGAGACAATGAGCCTTTTAAAAGTTGTAAATCTACCTTTGCTTCTTCTAATTTTCTTTCTATCAACTCTTTAAACTCTAAAAGTTCAGAATCGGAATATCTTGTTTTTGCCATCTTCTCAATCTGTTTATATCCACCTTTTTCCTTGAAATTTTAAGGTCTTTTCGGATGAATGCGGTTTTGAAGCTTTAAATATAGAATTCTTCGTGATATGAAGCAATAAACAGTGAAGAAAAAATGTATCTTCGTTCTTGTGGTTAAACTGTTTTTTGGAAATAGGTCGTTCTCATTACTGATTTTACCCTTGCTTTTAGCAGGTTATTATCTGTGTAATTTTTATATGGATTTCCATTCATCACACGCAACTTCAAATTTTGGAATGTGGGGGACACTAACGACTCCCAACCATTGGAGCTTTCATGCAGCATCAGTTCTTTTAGTATTCATTAGTTCATTATTACTGAATACCATTTTTAATAGAAATGAATTCATGGAAAGAAGCAGTCACTTAACACCTATTCTATTCATTACATTCTCTAGTTTTTTTCATTTCTTTTATTTCTTGGAAGGACTTTCTTTTGCACAACTCTTTCTTGTTTTAACTATCTATCAATTATTTAAATTGAACCAAAACGAAGATGGAAGAAGAGCCGTTTTCAGTGCAGGATTCTTTTTTGGTATCGCTTGTACATTTTATCCTGTTTTGTTTATAACCTTACCCTTCCTTTTTTGGATGGTATGGTTGATGCGTCCTTTTATTTTTAGAGAATCTGCATTGCTTGTCGCCGGGTTTATCATTCCTTTAATCTACAGTGGTGCGTACAGCTTTGTGTTTAAAACAACTCTTGACAAAGTACAATTTAGTAGTTCTTCTCCAGGGCACAATGCCTTAAACATTTTGGTTTGTTGTTCAGGCATTTTACTACTTATTGCGTTCAGTTTAAAAGGACTATTTGGAAAAATATCCGTTAGTTCCATACGCATGAAAAAGCACTTTAGACTTATTTTCCTGTTCATAATAATGTGCGTTTTAGCCATCTTGTTTGACTTCTTGGCCTTTCACAAAGTCGAGGCAGGTGGATTGATTATTATCAGTCTAGGATTAATTTTGCCATATGGTTTCGGACAAAAAACCCAAAAACCAATTCCAACGTTTATCTATTATCTAGTGTTTTTCTTTTCTGTGAGTAAGTTTTTTATTCCTTATGAGGCAATAACTTTTTAATAATAGTACTTTTGCCCTAACCAATTAATGTACAAAATGAAATTTGGAGTAGTAACTTTTCCCGGCTCAAATTGCGATGAGGATATCGTGTATGTTTTAGAAACTATTTTTGATCAAAAAGTAGAGCGTTTATGGCATAAAGACACAGACTTAAAAGGTGTAGACTTTGTGGTTTTACCAGGTGGTTTTTCTTATGGTGATTACTTGCGTTCTGGTGCAATTGCGAAGCTTTCACCAATTATGGGTGAAGTGATAAAACATGCGAAAAATGGCGGATATGTTTTGGGAATTTGTAACGGCTTTCAAATTTTAACTGAGTCTGGTTTGTTAGAAGGTGCTTTGTTGCATAACGACAATCAAAAATTTATCTGCAAAAACGTACATTTAAAATCCGTTGCGGGTGTTGGAACTGCTATTACTAAAGATTTAAATGCAACTAAAGCGTATAAAATTCCAATTGCTCACGGTGAAGGTCGATTTTTTGCTTCAAAAGAAACGTTACAAAAACTGAATGATAACGGGCAAATTCTTTTCAAATATTGCGATGCTGATGGAAACATTTCTGCCGAATCGAATCCAAATGGTTCGCTGGAAAACATTGCTGGAATTTGCAACGAAGGGAAAAACGTCTTTGGAATGATGCCTCACCCAGAGAGAGCAGCCGATGCTGAGCTTTCAAATGAAGATGGGGCGGAAATGTTTCGTTCTATTTTAAATCATTGTAACGCCCAATAAAAAATTAACTATGCGAATATTGTTGTTAGGATCCGGAGGTAGAGAGCACGCATTTGCATGGAAAATTGCGCAAAGCTCGGCGCTCGACGAATTGTTTATTGCCCCAGGAAATGCTGGAACACGTTTACATGGAAAAAATGTGGACATAAATCCCAACGATTTTCAAGCCATTAAAGAGTTCACCTTAGAAAACAACATTAACATGGTCGTAGTTGGTCCTGAAGACCCACTCGTAAATGGAATTGTTGACTTTTTCGAAACGGATGAAAAATTAAAAAATATTCCAGTAATCGGCCCAAATGCAAAGGCGGCTCAATTAGAAGGGAGTAAAGATTTTGCCAAACAATTTATGGCAAGACACTCCATTCCAACAGCTAAATATGGAACATTTACTAAAGAAACTTTAGAGGAGGGATATGCTTTTCTAGGGAAAATGAAAGCTCCTTACGTGTTGAAAGCGGACGGCCTTGCAGCTGGTAAAGGAGTTTTAATACTAGACAATCTCACCGAGGCAAAAAAAGAATTAAAAAGTATGCTGGCTGATGCTAAGTTTGGCGATGCGAGCTCTAGTGTTGTAATTGAACAGTTTTTATCTGGAATTGAGCTCTCTTGTTTTGTTATAACAGATGGAGATGCCTATAAAATATTACCTGAAGCAAAAGACTACAAACGTATTGGAGAAGGCGATAAAGGTTTGAATACAGGTGGAATGGGAGCAGTTTCTCCAGTTCCTTTCGCAAACCCTACGTTTTTAGATAAAATTAAAAACCAAATAATAATTCCAACCATCAAAGGATTTAAGCAAGATGGTATTACATACAAAGGCTTTGTTTTCTTCGGAATTATCAATGTTAAAAATGAGCCCTATGTTATTGAATATAACTGTAGAATGGGTGATCCGGAAACGGAGGTTGTTATTCCACGATTAAAATCGGATTTATTAGACCTGTTTGAAGGAGTTGCAACAAAAACTCTTTCTGAATGCGATGTTCAATTTGATGAAAGAAGCGCTGCTACAGTCATGATGGTGTCTGGTGGTTACCCTGAATCCTATGAAAAAGGAAAACAAATTTTTGGGATAAATTCAGTGACTGATAGTATCATTTTTCACGCTGGTACTTCAGCCGATGGTCCCGCTGTTATTTCAAACGGTGGTAGGGTTTTAGCTGCTACTTCGTATGGCAAAAACTTGGAAGCAGCTCTGAAAAAATCGTATGACTCAATTGGTAAAATTGAATTTGAAAAAGCAGCATATCGAAAGGATATTGGTTTCGATGTATTGTAAATCAGTTTATTTCGTATCTTTCATCTGAAACAAAACTTAATGGAAGTTCCTCTTATTGGCATTTGTATCACTCTGATTTTTTCTGCATTCTTTTCAGGAATGGAGATCGCTTACATTTCATCCAATCGACTAAAAATAGAATTAGACAAGTCGAAGGGTACTTTTAATGGTCGAATTCTTTCTCTTTTTTACAAGCATGAATCGCATTTTATTGCCATGCTCCTTCTTGGAAATAATATCGCACTTGTATTTTTTGGTCTTTATGCCGCACAAGTTTTGGAACCCATTATTGAATCATGGGGTGTTACTAGTGCCGGATTAATTTTGTTGATTCAAACTGTTTTGTCAACTGCTCTTGTATTGATAACAGCCGAATTCTTACCTAAAACCTTTGTACAGATGAATCCAAACGGGTATTTGAAATACACCTCGTTGCCAATGGTTTTAATCTATTTTGTGATGTATTCGCCAACGTATCTCGTTTTAGGAATGAGCAGTGGTATTCTAAAACTTCTAAAAGTAGACAGCTCAAATACCGAAAAGGTATTCTCAAAAGTGGATTTAGAACATTACGTACAAGATATTAACAATAGAATAAGGGACGAACAAGACTTCGGAAATGAAGTGCAAATACTACAAAACGCACTGGACTTCGACACCGTAAAAGCAAGAGATTGCATGGTTCCAAGAACAGAAATAATCTCCGTGGATGTTGAAGATGACATCGAAAAATTGTTGTCAAAATTTATTGATACAGGTAAATCAAAAATTGTCGTTTATAGAGAAAATATTGACAATATTATTGGTTATGTCCATTCATTTGAAATGTTTAAATCACCACAATCAATCAAGCAAATCTTACTGCCCATTTCATTTGTTCCAGAAGCTATTCCGGGTAAAGAATTGTTAGAGTCTTTTACTACTAAATCTGCCACGATCGCTGTTGTTGTCGATGAGTATGGAGGTACAGCCGGCGTGGTTACAATTGAAGATGTTATTGAAGAAATTTTTGGGGAAATAGAAGATGAACACGATCAAGAAGATTGGCTGGAAGAGATTATATCAGAAGATGAGTATCGTTTTTCGGCACGTATCGATATCGATTATTTAATTGAAGAATACGAATTGAAAATTACTCCGGGTGAGGAGTATGAAACCCTAGGAGGACTTATTTTACATCATTTAGAGTCAATTCCCGAAGCGGGCACAAAAATTGATATTGACGAACTGACCTTTGATATTGAAAAGGTTAGCGACAACAGAATTGAAGTCGTTCGTATAATCAAATAAGTAAACGTGATTCGATTAATCCAACTCCTGATTATTGCTTTTGGATTTTCCTTGATTGGGTTTAATCAAAGTATAACAACATATAAATTAGATGCTACACTGAACGAAATTTCAGGTTTAGAACAGCTCAATGAAACAACTTTAGTCGCAATAAACGATAGTGGCAACGAAGCTGAAATCCATTTATTAGATTTAAATGGTAAGCTCCTTAAAACCGTATTAGTTAAAAACGCTACCAATGTCGATTGGGAAGATTTGGCGCGAGATGACCATTACTTGTACATTGGCGACATTGGTAACAACCAAAATAAACGCAAGGACCTATGCGTTTACAAAGTGAAAATTAACGACATCTTGTCTAAAAAAGAGGTTGTTGCTCAAAAAATTTCATTTTACTATTCTGACCAAAAGGAGTTTCCACCTCAAAAACGGATGCTTAATTATGATGCAGAAGGAATGATTGTTTACAAGGAATCTATTTACATTTTCTCAAAAAACAGAACTGATCCTTGGACAGGAATCAGCACGGTTTACACCCTGCCGAAACAGGCTGGAACTTATAAAGCAAAAAAGTACTCTGAACTGTATGTTGGTGAACAAGGGTGGTGGCAAGATGCAATAACTGGTGTTGATATTTATAACAACCAATTATATGTTTTAACTTATAATCGGTTGTTTCAGTTAAATATTGCGGATTTAGACAGGAGTCCATCCTATATATATGAATTCAAACGCGTAACCCAAAAAGAAGCTATCGTTGTTCTAGACAAGAATACCATTTATTTTGCGGATGAACTCAAACGAGTAATTGGTGGCGGAAATCTATACAAAATTGAAAAATAAATTATGAAGTTCTCTGATTTCGAAGCTGTAATATTTGACATGGATGGTGTTTTGATTGATTCAGAACCCCTTTGGAAAATTGCAATGGAAAACGTCTTTAATTCAATTGGATGCCCATTAACTAAAAAGGATTTTCAAAAAACAGTCGGTCTAAGAATTGACGAAGTAATTGAATATTGGTTTGAGCACATTGGTTGGAAAGAAAAAACTCCAAAGGAAGTGGAAAATGAAATTGTTCAGCAAATGGTTGTTTTAATAGAACAAAATGGCTCTCCACTAGAAGGAGTAATTGATACCTTGGATTATTTGAGAATGAACAAATACAAAATTGGACTAGGAACCTCATCTTATTCAGTACTTATTCATACCGTATTAAACACGCTTCAAATCGCTGATAAATTTGACTTTACCCACTCTGCAGAAAATGAACAATACGGTAAGCCTCACCCGGCAGTATATTTAACTGTTGCAAAAAACTTGAATGTTAATCCTAAAAAGTGTTTGGTTATTGAAGATTCATTAAATGGGATTATTGCGGGAAAATCCGCAGGAATGAAAGTTGTCTGTATCCCAGAAAAAACGCATCATCCTGAACCGAAACTAATTCTTGCAGATAGACAGTTCGACAGTATGCAAAAAATGTTAACCGAATACAGATAAATCATTTAAAAATTGAATTTATATCTAATTTTGTCGTTCTTTCAATAAACAATATAATTATGAAAAATGTAGCAATTATTCTAATGTGCCTAATTGTGTCTCCCTCAGTTTTCGCACAAGCTTTTGAAAAAGATAGAAATTATATAACAGTTGGTTACGGTCTGGATCCATACGGTCATGCCAACAAATATAATCTTGGGGTAAATCATAAAAGCGGTTCAATCGGACCTTTTATTATGACCTATGAACGTGGAATAACGGATATATTAGGAATAGGTAGAATCGGAGTTGGCGGAGCAATAGCTCAAACTTTTTATACGAGTAAATCGTATTATAGTAATAATCTGTACGAATATAAATCCAATCGTTCTAGAACAACATTTGCATTTAGAGCTGCCTATCACTTTGATTTTGGCGTAGATAAAATGGATGTTTATGCGGGAGTTGGAGGTGCGTTGCATATTTATTCCGACACCGACAAAACAAATGATCCAACCAACGTGTATTATAACACCAAAAAAGTGACGATTGGAGGTGGGCCAAGTGTTTTTGGCGGAATAAGATATTTCTTTAGCAACAATTTTGGCGTTTATGCCGAAGCTGGTTACGATATTTCCGCTTTGAACGGAGGTGTTGTATTTAAGTTTTAAAACTGTTGAATGCAAAAAAAGGGACTCAATCGAGTCCCTTTTTTTTCTAGTTTATTGACTAATCTTTGGAAATTAACTCAAAAAGAGCATTCAAATTAGGAGAGATAATTATTTCAATACGTCTGTTTTTTGCTTTGTCATTTGGATCAACTGGAATAAATTCAGATCTACCCGCGGCCATTAATTGACGTGGGTTAATGTTTGAATTTCCTGTCATTATTCCAATTACAGAAGTTGCGCGTAATACCGATAACTCCCAATTGTTTTTGGGGTGATTTTGACTGTTCAATTTATCAGTATCAGTATGTCCTTCCACTATAATTTCCAATTCCTTTTCTGTTTCCAACACTCGCGCCAAATCGATCAATGCTTTTTTACCTTCGGCTTCAACTAAGGTACTTCCTGAACTAAATAGGAGTTTTGCCTCAAGACTCACATAAATCTTCCCGTTCTTTTCAACAACGGTTAACCCTTTGTTTTCGAATCCTTTTAAAGCCGCGGCAACCTTATCCTTTAAAGCCTTTGTTGCTTTCTCTTGATCTGATATAATTTGCTCCAGCTCGTTTACTCGTTGTTCTCTTTGTGCAAGCAAATCACTTTTTGTTTTTAACTCCTTCTCAAGAGATAAAAGTTTATCTTCCTTATCTTGAAGTTCACGCTGTTTCGCAATTAATTCGGAGTTCAAATCTGCAGATTCCTTTGCGCCTGTAAGGCGTAACTTGTTGTAATTTGTTTCCAAATCTTCATTCAACTTGGCTAGTTTGTCATACTTAGCTTTAAGCGTTCTATACTGGTTTCCCAATGAAGATGTGTCGGCCTTTAACTGCGTTACCTGTCCGGCCAATAGTTCCGACTTTGATTTATAATCGGCCATCAATGCTTCATTACTTAAAGCACTTGTTTTATATTTTTCCAATTCCTCACTACATAACTTCTCCTTTTCAACCAGTTCATCATATTTTTTTACTGGGACACATGATGAAATTAACAACAGAGTAATGAAAGCAATAATTCCGATTTTCATAATAATGGGTTTTAATGCAAAGATGAGAAGAGATTGTCGCCGAACTTTGGCCAAGCTCAATATTTATGCACATCAAATATTGGAAAACAATATTACTGTTTAATCAAATAGCGGACAACTAGCTGTCGCTTTTTTGGGAGGTTTACAGGATGTGTACCTCAATGAAAGTTCATGTGTATTATGAGCGCCAAGTTGAATTTTCGACAACGTATAATCAAATGAATAAGCGATTGAAAACTGCTCTTTTATTTTAATATTCAACAGGGCGATCACGGCATCTGTATTTCTATAACCAACCCCAAGACCAATTGTGTTTTTAATATCAAACATTACGTTTAGATCCAAAGAAACTGGACCCTTAGGTGGAATTCGCAGATTTGCCGATGGTAGTAAAGAAAGGTTTTCATTTAATCGAAATTGATACCCAGCATTGAATGAGGCGTGAAAACGATTGCGAGAAGTGTTTCCAATATCCTTCCATTTGGACGGTATGAGATTCCTTAAAGTTAATCCAAAATAATAAAACTCAGAATTGAACCAGGCACCAAAAGACGCATCCGGCACAACAAACGAGGACTCTTGCGAAACTGAAGGGTCCGGTTCTGTAGTATGTACATTTTTGGAGTCATAACCCATTTGCATAAATCCACCATACAATCCAAGTGATAATCGATTGTCAGTAGTAAAGTTAAAATGGGCCGCGTAGGCCAAGTTAAACCTATTGGTGTTAAACTGTCCTATTTGGTCTGTTTCAAATTTGAATCCTGTTCCATGACGTGCGCTCAAATATTTACTTCGCTTTGCTTTAAGAGGCACTGACATCGTGAAAAATCCACTTTGAGGAGCTCCTTCAAATCCAACCCACTGCATACGATACAGTGCATGAACATCGATACAAGGTTTTATTCCTGCATGAGCTGGATTAATTGCAAATTGATGCAAAGACCATTGTGAATATTGCGGAATTTGCTGTGAGAGTCCAACGTGGCTTGTTAAACCAAAAATAAACAGTAGAAATTTACCTTTCATCTAACAACTGTAATTGAACCTTTGTACGTTTCTCCTTTGTCTAGTTCAAGGTCCAAAACATAAAAATAAACACCTTCCGCACTAGCTCTACTATTAATCGATCCGTCCCATGCCTTTGACTTTGAATATCCAGTCGTTTGAAAAACTTCCTGACCCCATCTGTCGTAAATATGTAAAATGGAATTTGGGTAGTTTTCAATCCCTTCTATAAACCACTTGTCATTTATATTGTCGCCATTAGGAGAAATTGTATTTGGG
The DNA here is from genome assembly GCA_913059205.1 of uncultured Flavobacteriales bacterium. Lineage (GTDB taxonomy): Bacteria > Bacteroidota > Bacteroidia > Flavobacteriales_D > Crocinitomicaceae > UBA4466. The sequence goes on along the minus strand of CAJXRM010000012.1, from coordinate 993 downwards.
ATGTCCAAATCGTCTATTACAGTGACTGTCACATAATCCGTTGCTACACATCCGTTTTCAGTCGCTGTTAATGTATAGGTAATTGTAGATGTTGGGTTGGCAATTGGACTTATCGCACTTGTATCACTTACAAAAAATGAAGGTGTCCAAAAGTACTCTGGAGCACTTGTAGATCCATTTAGTTGCGCTTGACCACCAATATAAATAATTTGATTTTGACCTGCATCTACGGGGAACGAATAAACGGAAACAGGGTTCGTCGATGATGATACAACTTCTACACATTGCGAAAAACACGATGCTTCCACTGTTACTACATCTCCATCTTGAAGGGAAGAAATTATTAATACTGTATCAGATGTCACTACTTCCAAAACTCCATTTACATACCACGAAATATTGCTTGAGTCAGCACAATTGGTTAAATTCACTCCTAAGTAAATAATGTCGTTCGCGCAAAAACTCAAGTTTGTTGGTGTTATTTGGGCACTTGGAATTAATCTATCAACTCCCGTTCCCAATATAGAAATATCAAATGTACACTCAGCAGGCATTGTTACACCTGCACCAGTATTGTCTCCGTCCACTGCAATGAAATACGTAGTATTGGGTGCCAATCCAGCTGCATTCAATGTAAAATTACCAACCGCATTTGAAACGCAATTCCCCAATTGCGTATATGACCCTGAACTGCAAGGGGCCGTTGCTTCTATTATAGTAGCTTGAAGCGCCGAACCTTGATTAATATCTGTCTCAAAAACCAAGTTCGAAAAATTAACCTGGACATCTCCTCCAGTTGCATTCGTTGTGAATGTCAACCATATTGTGTTTTCAGTCGAAAAACAAAAGTTAAAATCGTCTTCGCAACCACCACAAGAAGTAGCATTTGCGTCTATATTATTTACACTAAAAATGGTGTTTGGACAAACTTCCTGAGCGTTTAAACCTGTCTCTTATACACATCTGACGCTGCCGACGATCTACTCTGTGTAG
>CAJXRM010000011.1 GCA_913059205.1 uncultured Flavobacteriales bacterium | reverse complement strand
AGATTTCTGCCTGTCTCGTGGGCTCGGAGATGTGTATAAGAGACAGGTCTACGTCTTGCGCTGGAGCTGCAGCCGGAGCGGCAATGGCTAGTGGGACTTGTTTAACGAATCAAAATGCAACAACGGGTGTTCCTGCCGTCAATTGTGGCGGTGGATTTAATTCAGGTGTTGGTTTCTTTTACAAGTTTGTTGCTGGAAATTGCAATCAATTTGACATGACATTTAATGCACTTGAAGAAGTTCAGTTTAACCTTTGGAGTTTAGGTTGCGGAATTATCGCTGCGTCTTGCAATGGCGAAGCGCAAGCAAATACGCCAATTTCTCAATCGTATGGTACCGTTGCAAATACAGGGAATCCAGCTCCTATTTTGGTTCCTGGAACAACTTATATTTTTGAGGTTGTAACCAGAACAAATTCTAATTTTAGTATATGTTTTAATGCCAATATGCCGGAAGCTCCTTCAAATGAATGTGCAGGTGCAGCAGGTTTAGGTCCAACTCCAACTACACTTTATAACGGAGGTAATTGTGCTTTTACTGGTTCGTTGTATGATGCAACAACGTCTGATCCTGCTCCTGCTAGTTTATGTGCTGGTTCGCTTGAGAATACTCAGTGGTCTACATTTCAACCGATTGCCGGGTCTGCATCAATTCAAATAGTTGGTGGAAATATTAATTGCGGTGGTCCAATTTGTAAATGGCAATTTGGAATTTTTTCTGGAAGTTGTGCATCTTTAACACCAGAAGGTTGTGTTAGTAGCGGAAATGCGTGTCAAAATGGTCCAGACCCTTCTTCGGCAAGTACAGCTCCAGCTGGTGGGAATAATAATTTTCTGGTAACTTGGAATTCTATCACAAATGGGTCCTTTGCTGGAACAATTACACCAAATCCGGGTCCTACCTTTACGGGGACTGAAGTTTTTTATTTAGTAATGGATGGAAATGCTAATTCAGATTGCCAATATCAATTAAGCGGTGTGAATGTTGTGCCTTTGCCTATAGAGTTGATGTATTTTTATGCTGTTGAGTACAATAATGCAAATATGTTAATTTGGGAAGTTGCGAGCGAATTGAATAATGATCGCTTTGAAATTGAACGAAGCACGGATGCGCGTATTTGGTCAACTATTACTACAATTCCAGGAGCAGGAACATCTGATAACCAGCGAAAGTATTCAACCATAGATGAACGATTTGAAAAAACTACAAACTATTATAGAATTGCTCAATATGACTATCATGGGAAGGTTACCTATTCTAAAATGATCGCTGTTGATAACAATGAAGAATTCAATAGAGAAATTGTGGGTATATTTAATTTGATGGGGCAAGAAGTGGATATGTCATTCGAGGGATTGAAATTGATTAAATACTCAGACGGTTCAAGTGAAAAGAAATATTAATGCAAATTGATTGCGTTTAATTTATTAAGTAATTTTCTAAGGAATAATTAGAATTGATCACAGAAAGCTCAACATCCGTTGAGCTTTTTTGTTTAACAATCTCTTACTATTTGTTGCTTTACAATTCTAATGTGAGGAATTCTTTTGAGCGTATTTCAAGTTGAAAAACGAAATCTTGATTCGAACCTCTAACAATGGATAAAAGGAGAGGAATGAGTGGGATAAGACGGAGGATGATTGGTGAATGGATTAGTAATAAACCACTTGTTTTTAACATCAATTCTACCTACGAACATCGCTTTTAATCTCTTTAAACGATTACTTCATCCACTTCAAATTCCGAGAATACATCAAGATAAAAATACCGGATAAAATAACATTGAACACAACAAAAACAGTTGGAATGTTTGCTGCAGAAACGTACAGATAAATTCCTCCAATCGCTAAAAGGTTATAGACAATGTAAATATGAAAACCTAGTTTTGAACCTTTCCACATTCTAATTGCACTGTATAATCCAATAACGGTGAGTACAAGTCCAAATATACCAGCGAAATAGAAATTGTCGTTCACTTCAACGGACATTCGCTGAATTTTTTCCATCAAGTCAACGAAACTAGTCATTCCCATATCTCTCATTTCATTGATCGATTCTGACATTGCTACTTTAGCATTGATCATTTGTTCTTCCGACTGTCTACCAGTTACTAACAAGTTAAAAAGTCCTGTAACAAGACTTAGTCCAGTTGCAATAAAGGTGAGAATGCACAAAACCGTTAAAAAACGTGGTCTTGGCTCTTCTTGGTTGATATTGTCTATTGTATCCATAGTAAATTGTTAAGTTGGTTAAATATACAATTTAGATTTGAGTTGTAACGAACCATTTACTCTTTTGAATCAGCGGGTGCAAGTAGCAATCGTCTTTAACAAATGGAACGTGTTTTCTATAATTTGATCGTAAGTTTTCAATGGAAGGCGAACTTTTTTCTGTTCTAAAATCCATTCCTTGTGCAGCGTTTAGTAATTCAATTCCTTGAATTGTGTAGCAGTTATCGATAACACGGTACAGTTTCGTTGCTGCGTTTGCGCCCATACTTACGTGATCTTCTTGACCGTTACTCGAGTCAATCGTATCGACACTTGCAGGAGAACACAGTTGTTTATTCTGACTTACAATTGAAGCAGCTGTGTATTGTGGAATCATAAATCCAGAGTTCAATCCTGGTTCTGCGACCAAAAAGGCTGGTAATCCACGTGTTCCTGAAATTAATTTGTACACACGGCGTTCGGAAATACTTCCCATTTCGGCCATTGCAATAGCTAAGAAATCCATTACCAAAGCCAACGGTTGTCCGTGGAAGTTTCCTGCAGAAACAACATCATCTTCGTCGTAAAATACGGTTGGATTGTCTGTAACCGCATTGATTTCACGTTCTACAATCGTTGCGCAGTGGTCAATTGTATCTTTCGATGCTCCGTGAACTTGTGGAATACAACGGAAGGAATACGGGTCTTGCACATGGTCTTTGTGTCGTGTAATCATTTCACTTCCAGCTAAATTCGCGTAAAACGTCTTTGCCGTTTCAATTTGCCCGAGTTGGTTGCGAATTTCATTCACATTCGATTGAAAAGGGTTCAATCTGCCGTCATACGCTTCCAATGAAAGCGCTCCAATTAAATTGAATTGATTCCATAACTTAATTGAATTGGCAACAGCGTAAGAACCATAAGAACTCATGAATTGTGTCCCGTTCAATAAAGCCAACCCTTCCTTCGAGCGCAAAGCGATTGGAGCAAGATTGTGTTTTGACAAAAATACAGATGAAGCTACTTTTTCACCATTCATATAAACCTCTCCTTCACCTAAAAGTGGAAGCGATAAATGGGCGAGAGGCGCTAAATCTCCCGATGCACCTAAACTTCCTTGTTGGTAGACTACGGGAAGAATAGAATTGTTGTACATATAAAGTAAACGTTCGATTGTTTCCAGTTGCGCTCCAGAATTTCCGTGAGAAAGACCAAAGGCTTTCAGTAAAAGCATGCGTTTCACAATAGCTTGTGGGACTTCTTCTCCAGCCCCGCAAGCGTGAGAAAGAACGAGGTTACTTTGTAGCTTTTCTAGATCTTCACGAGAAATAGCGGTGTTACACAAAGAACCAAATCCTGTGTTAATTCCGTAAATCAATTGATCAGAGTGCTGCACTTTTTCGTCCAAGTACGCGCGACAGTTGTTGATTTCTGTTTTTGCTTTTTCAGAAAGTGTAACTGTGCAATTTGAAGAAATAATGTTCTCCAATTCAGAAAGGGTAATCCAATCATTGTTTATTTCGAAAGCTGTCATGTTATTTTTTCAATTGATTGATTAATTCTGCCAAACTCACTTCAATTTGTTCACCAGATTCCATGTTTTTGAATTGAATAATTCCTTTGTCTATTTCATTCTGACCAACGAGTGCAATGTTTTTTACAGCTCTATCATTGGCATAGTTCATTTGTTTTTTCATTTTTGCATCAGATGGATAGAGCTCGCACGAAATTCCGTTCGCACGAATTTCTTTTACCAAATTCAAACAATAAGCTGCTTCGTTTTCCCCAAAGTTGATGAACAACAATTCCAAACGGTTATCGACTGTTTTCGGGAATAAATCCAATTCCGTCAATACATCATAAATACGATCTGCGCCGAACGAAATTCCAACACCAGACATGTTGTTCATTCCAAAAATTCCGGTCAAATCATCGTATCGTCCACCTCCACAAATACTTCCCATGTTCACACCGTTCGCTTTCACTTCAAAGATAGCTCCAGTGTAATAGTTAAGTCCGCGTGCAAGAGTAACATCGAATTCAATTTTTGCGTTCTTTACACCTAATTTTTCAACGGTTTCGAATACGTATTTTAATTCTTCAATACCTTTTAGTCCAATTTCACTTGACGCCAAGAATGCTTCCATTTGGTCAATGCGACTTTTGGTGTCACCAGAAATGGCGAACAATGGTTTTATTTTTTCGATCGAATCGGCAGAAAGACCTTTTTCAGTTAATTCTTTCAATACACCTTCGATTCCAATTTTATCTAACTTATCAATCGCTACAGTAATCGAAATGATTTTATCTGCAGCTCCACTCACTTCAGCAATTCCCGATAATATTTTTCTGTTGTTGATTTTTACGGTGAAATCTGGAATTTTCAAGTTGCTCAATATTTCATCGAACAATAGAACGAAATCTACCTCGTAAATCAACGAGTCGCTTCCTACAACATCTGCATCGCACTGATAAAACTCTTGGTAACGACCATGTTGAGGACGATCTGCTCTCCAAACAGGTTGAATTTGGTAGCGTTTGAATGGAAATGATAAATCGTTTTGGTGTTGCACTACAAATCGCGCGAAAGGAACCGTTAAGTCGTAACGCAATGCTTTTTCCGCTAATGAATTAGAGAAGCGAGCTAAATTTCCATCTTCCAACGCTTTTAAATCCGCTTTTTTGACTTTATCTCCAGAATTAAGGATCTTAAAGATCAATCGATCACCTTCTTCACCATATTTTCCTAAAAGGGTAGAGGAGAGCTCAAATGAAGGCGTTTCGATAGGCGAAAAACCATAAATTTGAAATGATTTTTTAATTGTCTCAAAAATATAGGTTCTTTTCGCTACTTCAGCCGGTAAAAAATCTCGTGTACCTTTTGGGATGGAAGGTTTTTGTGCCATTTAAATTTATTTTGCACAAAGATAAAAATAAGTGCGTTTATGACTAGCGAATAATCAAGTCCTTTTTGTCTTTTCCCAGCCAACGTAACACATTATCGTACCAAATTTCATTTGACTCTTGTTGTGTCAGTATATTTGCTTCAACTGCGAAGTCGATCACACGACCCGGATAGGAATTGCGAACTCCTTCCATTTCTCCCAGCGGATATGGGTCGTCAAGTCCTGCAATAATTTGATCTGAACCAACGCGAATCTTCAACAATTGAAGTGTGTAAGCATCGTGAACGAGAGTATCGAAGAACAAGTTTTTATGTCCCAATGAAGAACGAGGATCATTTGTTCCTTCAAACAAATCTGGACGACCATCAAAACCTTGCAATCGTCTACCATAATTTGCTTGTCCCAACATACAGCCATGAGCAAAGCAAGTTCTAATGTTCGGAAATTTATTTACGATGTCTTTTAATGCAAATAGATGAAGCGCATCAGCGGTTTGAGCCATCATCCAAACCAAATGAAAACGCCAGTATTCGTCTTTTAATTTTACCATTTTTTCACCATCGTAAGGGTGAATTTCAATGGCTAACCCATAGTGATTTGCAAGTTCAAAAATAGGAAGGGTGCTTTCGTCGATAACAGAAATCCATTCATTGTCTTTATTCAGAAAGTGAGTAGGAAGACAAAGCAAACGCATCTTTAATACGGTTACACATCGTTCAATTTCTTTAAGTGCATCTTCGAGGTGTAGAGGTTGAACAACAAATCCACACGTGAATTTATCAGGTCGACGCTGTTGAACGCTTGCATTGAAATCATTTTGCCAGCGAATGGCGTCGTATGCATCTTGTCTGTTCCAACCATTGCAATATATCTGTGAGAGATTAAGCATAACACCGTGATCGATATTGTATTTATCCATCCATTCAATTTTTTCTTTGAAGAAAAAACTGGGGTCGGTGATTGGTCGTGCCCAGTCGTCTTGTCGCATGAATTTCTTATCCTCATCAATCCAAAACAATTTTTTATCCTTCATAAATTGAGGTATTTCGTTTGGTTCTGGTAAAACGTGTCCGTGACCGTTAATTTTGATTTGCTTCATTTGACTTTTGTTTACTCTGTCAAATGTAGCCAAAAGCGAGGAAAGAAAAAAGGGCGTTGAAAACAACGCCCTTTGAATTATTGAATTTTAAGAATCTTAGTTTTTGATAACTCTTTTTCTTAAAACTGAAGTGTTTGTTTTAATTTCAAAATTGTAAACTCCAGCAGAGTATTCTGTTACATCAATGCTAATTTCTTTATTGTTTACGTTAGCGATAGTTTGAACTAAACGTCCAGTAGCATCATAAACGTTAATTGAAACAATAGCGTTTGATTCAGAAACAATTGTCAAATCAGTTGAAGTTGGATTTGGGAAAATAGCAATTGAGCCATTCTCTACTTCATCAATACTTGCACAAGCATCAACAGTAATAGTTGAAGTTGCAGTTCCTGTACAATTATTTCCATCTGTAACACTATACGTTATTACGTGAGTTCCAGTTCCGGCAGTTGCAGGAGTAAATGTTCCTCCAGAAACACCATTTCCACTATAAGTACCTCCAGCTGGAGATCCACCTGATAATGCAAATGGACTAGCATATACACATAAAGTTGAAAATGAAGCTAAACTAGCAGATGGTGCGGCATTAACCGTCACATTAGTTGGAGCAGAAGTTGCTGAACAACCACTTCCATTTGTATAAGTTACAGTATAAGCACCCGCTGCAGTTGCAGAAATAGAACTTCCAGTTGCAGATGTTGACCATGTATTTCCACTTGGTTGAGAAGAAGTCAATATTACTGAACTACCTTGACAAATTGTTGTAGAACCACCTGCAGAAATCGTTGGAGCAGATGGGTAAGCACTAATAACGACAGACTGATTAGAAACATCAGCGCCTGAGTTAATAGACAAAGTAACTGATTTGGTTCCAGCACTTGAGTATGTAACGTTATATGGTCCGGCACCTGAAGCTGTTGCTGGTGTAGCACCTACACCAAAATCCCAGTCCCAAGAAGTAGCTAAAGTAGAAGCATCAGTAAATGTTATTTGCGAGTTTACACATTTCGGTGATGACACATTAAAATTAGCCGTTTCAACAGGGTTTAAACAGAAATTAGCAGCATCTGAATTCCCAAAGGCAGAAGATGACATTTGAGCTAATACAGTAGAGGATGCGTTTGTAATTACCCAGTTTCCATTAACGGTACATCCAGGATCTCCAGCAGCATTCATTCCATCTCCCCAATCATCATATAATACGAAATCATAACAACCAGAAGCAAGACAGTAATTTTCTACAATTTGAACTTCAACACCGTAAGCTCCAGCATCACCTTGAGCCGTACCTAATTGTTGACCTCCTGGAGGAATAACAACAGAAATGTTTCCGCCAGAAGCAACTAAAGCAGTACTAGCATCTTTTAATTCCCAATAAGTTTCTTCACCGTAACAATCTGTATCAATTGTAAGTGTTACCATTTCACCGCCTATAATTATTGTGAAATTTGACGAATTATCATCATTGGCAGTGTTAACATCAGTTGCACCATTCGGTAAATTAGTAGTAACATTTAAAGTATGCGCACCAGCAGAAGGGGACATAGCTCCTAAGCTTACATTTGTATTTGCACCTGCAGCTAAACTTCCTGTCCAGTTAAATGTTGAGTTAGCTGCTCCGTCAAGGTTATATAATATCTCAACAGAAGTAAGTGTAGTTGTTCCATAATTGTTTAGAACAACAGTAGGATTCACTGTAGAACCACAAATGGAACCACTTGGATTTGTTATTGATGCAATTCCAGCATCATCACCAACAGCAACTTGACATTTTGTAGAAGCCGCTAAACTAGCTCTACGCGCAGATACCGTCATAACGGTACGCATTCTATCAGTTTGATCTTGTGTATAAGTGTCCATACATGCATCATCTGAATAATCCATATAATTTTCAACCATATCCGCCGACCCACAACTTACGGTGTTTGGACAGCCATAATTTGATCCGCCAGATAGAGGAGTATCATTACAAAAATCATCAACACTACAACCTCCATCTCCCCAAGTATGGCGTAACCCTAGCCAGTGACCCGACTCATGCGTTAAGGTTCTACCTTTATTGTATGGTGCTGCAGCGCTTCCTTGTGGACTAGCTACAGAACCCATTGACGAGTTTAAAATAACAACTCCATCAGTGTTAGCAGCACCACCATTTGTAGGCATTCCACCTAAACCTGAATTTGAAGGGAATTGAGCATATCCGAGTAATCCGCCAGATAAATTTGCTACCCAAACGTTGAAATAATCATCTGGATTCCAAATTGTTGCTGCTTTCATTGAACTTTCGAACTGTGTATCAGAAAAAGGGCCTTGTCCGTAACTTGTAATTCGATTAATTCCTGGTTCAGCCAATAAATTTCCTGCTTCATCTTTCATAGCAAGGCAAAATTCAATTTCAACATCAGCTGCAACTGCGTAACCGCTTCCAGCAAGATTTCTATAATCTAAATTTAACTGATTCAATTGGTTTTGAACTATCGTTGCAGAAACATTATCCGATCCAGCTCCGTCAGTAAATATGTGAAAGATAATTGGAATTGTTAGAAGTGTCGCTTTTGGCGTATTTCCAATTGATTTTTCATAAGCTTCCTGCGCTTTTAATTGTGCCATTCCTTGCTGTAACCACATTTCTTCTTGTTGAAGAGAGGGTAGTGTAGGGTCATTTGCTCTACGCAATGCGTCCATTTGCATGGTGTTGCAACGGATTTGTCCATTTGGACCTATTTCAGTAGAGTAGTTAATGTCCGAGATAGTCGGATTTTGAGTTTGTATCTTTCCTTGGGAATTAGAAAAGAAAGTAAATAACAATGCTGGTGATAAAACCAACAATTTTAAAGCTTTCATAAATTTAGTTTAACAGTTTAGGATTGAAAATTAATGAATTAAATTGAGTTTTCAAAAATAAATCGCAGGTGAATATAGTCTTAGGCGAATTATTGACTTCATTTTTTCATAGAACAAAAAAGGGCGCTGATGAACAGCGCCCTTTTATTATTAAACTAGTAGAATTAATTTCTAATGATTCTTTCTCTGTGAATTGTTTCACCAATTTGAATCTCAAAATTGTAAACACCTTCTGCAAATTCGATCATATCAATAGTGATTGAATTCACATTGTTTCCTACAATTTGGTTAACAAGTCTACCAGCAGCATCATAAATTTTGATGGTTTCAATTACTTTATTGTCTGAAACAATATTTACTGATCCAAATGTTGGGTTAGGGAAAATTGTCACAACGTTGGCAGCAAGTTCATCAATTGCAGCGCAATCATCTACCAATACATCTGAATCGTCGCTATTCACACATCCGTTTGCATCTGTATATGTATATGTTATTGTGTGATTCCCGAATCCTGCTGTACTTGGATTAAATTGACCACCCGTAACTCCTGTTCCTGAGTACGTACCACCAGCAGGATTTCCTCCACTAAGTGTAAAAGGAGAATCGTAATCACAAACCGTACCCAATGTTGTAAAGTATGTTACTGTTGGAGTGGAATTGACTGAAACACTCGTTGGAGCTGAAGTTGCAGAACAACCGTTGCCATCAGTATAAGTAACAGTATAGTTTCCTGAGTTACTCACTGTTATTACATTGGTGGTAGCATTCGTTGACCATTGGTTTCCAGTTAAATTTGATGAAATTAAATCAACCGAACCTCCAGCACAGAATGTTGTAGGACCACTTGTTGAAATGGTTGGAGCACTTGGCAAAGGATTTACCGTGACTTCAACACCTGAAGTAGTTGCAGAACATCCATTCGCATCTGTATATGTTACAGTGTAAATCCCAGCAGTGCTAACAGAGATACTTGAAGTCATTTGTCCATCTGACCATAAGTTTCCTGTTGCTTGAGATGAAGTTAAAATTACGGAGTTACCGGCACAAATTGCTGTAGAACCACTTGTTGTAACAATTGGAGCACTTGGATTCGGATTTACAGTTACTGTTGTACTAGATGATGTACTTGATGTACAAGCTCCAGCCGTAGTGTTTACTGTATAATCTCCAGATGCCATTGCAACATACGTTTGACCAGTGGCACCACTAATTGGAGTTCCATTTAAGAACCATTGGTTTCCAGTTGCTGAACTAGAAGTTAAGGATACTGAACCTCCAGAGCAGAATGTTGTCGCCCCTGAGCTAGACACAGTAGGTGTTGCTGGAGCCGATGGGTCTGTTAATCCTTGAACCAAAGTATTTGAAGTACACCCAGCTGCATCAATTGAAATTGAATAAGACCCAGCCATAAGTCCAGAAATAACGTAAGGTAAAGATACTGTTCCTGAAGATCCTGAAGCAGTACCCGACCATGATACAACGCCTGTTGCTGAACCATTTACTTGAATTGATCCTGTAGCCGTAGCACATGAAGATGGATCTGTTACTGTACCAGCAGTAATTACTGGAGTTGCGTTTACAACAACTGTCGTTGCAGCGGAAGCAGCAGAAGTACAACCACCTGAAGTTACAACAACAGTGTAATCACCAGAAGCCGAAGCTACATAAGTTTGATTTGTTGCACCTCCAATTGGAGTTCCATTCAATGACCATTGGTTACCAGTAGCTGAACTAGAAGTTAACGTAACCGAACCTCCTGAACAGAAAGTTGTCGCACTACCAGCAGAGATTGTTGGTGTAGCTGGAGCAGATGGGTCAGTTAATCCTTGTACGAGAGTATTCGATGTACAAGAACTAGCTGTAAACGTAATGTTATAAGTACCTGCAGTCAGACCAGTAATCGTATAAGGCAAAGTTACAGAACCTGAGTTCCCAGTCGAAGTTCCATTCCATGAAACAATTCCAGTCCCTGAACCATTCACTTGAATAGATCCTGTTGCGGTTGCACATGTTGAAGGATCAGTTACTGTTCCTAAACTAATTGTTGGTGTTGGATTTACTGTAACAGTTGTCGCAGCAGAGGACGCAGATGAACAACCGCCTGTAGTTACAATAACAGTATAATTCCCTGCAGTCGAAGCAAAATATGTTGTGGCTGTCGCCCCACCAATAGGTGTTCCATTAAGGTACCATTGGTTACCTGTTGCCGAACTAGAAGTTAATGTTACTGATCCGCCAGAACAGAATGTAGTGATACCAGCTGATATTGATGGAGTCGGAGGAGCAGGGTTCACAGTAACAGTTGTCGCAGCAGAAGCAGCAGAGGTACAACCACCTGAATTTACCGTTACTGTATAATTCCCCGCAGCTGAAGCCACAAATGTTTGATTTGTTGCACCACCAATTGGTGTTCCATTCAATGACCATTGGTTACCAGTAGCTGAGCTAGAAGTCAATGTTACCGAACCTCCAGAACAGAATGTTGTCGCTCCACCAGCCGAAATTGTTGGAGTTGCCGGAGTAGGATTAACTGTAACAGTTGTCGCTGCAGATGCGGCAGAAGTACAACCAGCTGTTGTAACTACAACAGTGTAGTTACCTGCCGCTGATGCTACATAAGTTTGGTTTGTTGCACCACCAATTGGTGTTCCGTTCAACGACCATTGATTACCTGTAGCTGAGCTAGATGTTAATGTTACTGATCCACCAGCACAGAAAGTTGTTGCACCACCTGCAGAAATTGTAGGTGTAGCTGGAGTTGGGTTAACTGTAACTGTTGTCGAAGGTGATGCAGAAGATGTGCATCCACCCGAAATTGCCACAACTGTATAATCACCAGCGACTGATGCTACATAAGTTTGGTTGGTCGCACCGCCTATTGGAGTACCATTCAATGACCATTGGTTACCCGTAGCTGAGCTTGAAGTCAAAGTAACAGAACCACCAGAACAGAACGTCGTTGCACCGCCAGCAGAAATTGTTGGAGTAGCAGGAGCAGAAGGATCTGTCAATCCTTGAATTAATGTGTTTGAAGGACATGAACCTGCTGTGATAATAATGTTATACGTTCCAGCCGCTAGTCCAGTAATAGTATACGGTAACGTTACCGATCCAGAGTTTCCAGTTGCCGTTCCACTCCATGATACAACACCAGTTGCCGAACCATTTACTTGAATAGATCCTGTTGCAGTTGCACATGTAGAAGGGTTATTTACCGCACCGACAGTTATTACTGGAGTTGGATTAACTGTAACCGTTGTCGCAGCAGAAGCTGAAGAAGGACAACCAGCAGTTGTAACAACAACTGTATAATTTCCTGCAACCGATGCTACATACGTTTGTGCCGTTGCACCACCAATTGGAGTTCCATTCAATGACCATTGGTTACCAGTAGCTGAACTAGACGTTAAAGTCACCGATCCACCAGCACAGAAAGTTGTTGCACCACCAGCAGAAATTGTTGGAGTCGCAGGAGTTGGGTTAACTGTAACCGTTGTCGCAGCAGAAGCTGAAGAAGAACAAGTGCCAGATGTTACCATAACAGTATAATTTCCTGCAGCTGATGCTACATAGGTTTGGTTAGTTGCACCGCCAATTGGAGTTCCATCAAGTGACCATAGGTTTCCTGTTGCTGAACTAGATGTTAATGTAACAGAACCTCCAGAACAGAATGTCGTTGCGCCACCGGCGGATATAGTTGGAGTAGCCGGAGTTGTACAAGATGTTCCACAAATTTCAATTCCCCAACCCAGTAAAGTACCACCGTCTTGATCAAATACATCTGCAATGGTTAACGTCCAGTTACCCATTGCGTCTTCACCATTAAAATCAGCAAGTGTTCCAGTAGGTTGATGCGTACCTCCACCAGTCGGCGGACATGGAATTGCACCAGGAGCAGCCGCATCGTCGAAATTTAAATTAAAATCGTCATTTGTGGTGCAGATACCATTCCATAGATTGACAATTGTACCTAATGGGCTTGTTAGAGTAACTGTTAAATCGCTCACATATGTGTGAGTTCCATTTATACCAACAACGTTAACATCTGTTATAGTTATATTTGAAGGTATATTAATTACAGATGTAACAGTTGGTGTTCCTGATGCAGAAATTGCCACAGGTACAGAAGTTGAAGTAGTAGAACAGCTACTTCTTGTAAAGTTAAAGGTACTTGACCATGCTGATGAACCACAACCTGTTGAAGATCTAACTCTCCAATAATATGTGGTTGCTGGGTTTAATAATGAGGAATTATATGTAGCACTTGATAATCCAGTAGCTTGGTCAACTATTCCTGTAAAACTAGCATCCGTTGAAATATCAATGGAATAAGTTACTCCTGCTTGAGGTGCAGTTGTCCACGTAAAAACTGTTGGAGATGGAACTCCAGTTGCACCATTTGTCGGGGATGTTTGTGTTACTGCAGAAGGACTTCCGCTTGAAACAACAAGATTAACAGTATTAATTTTTGTTCCTGTTGTACTATTACCAGTGATAGTAATTGTATACGAACCAGGAGTAACTCCAGCTGTATTTGAAATTGTTAAATTACTTGTATTGCCAGGTGTTACTGGATTAGATGAAAAATTTGAAGTCGCTCCTGCGGGAACTCCAGACACAGATAAGGTAATTGGATTGGAAAATCCTCCAATTGATCCTGTTGTCACGGTATAAACGGCATCTTGTGATTGACATATGCTAATTGATGCAGGTGCGGAATTCATTGTGTAGTCATTGGTAGCCGCTGTAATTGTGAAGTTGTTATTTGAAATGTCGAAGAAATTTCCATTTGAGCTAACAACCATAATTCTACAGGTAGTTGAGGGTGTGTTCGGTACATTAATTACTTGAGAACCATCATTAGGCGTATTTGTTAATAAGGTTGAATATGTTGCACCACCGTCAATTGAAATTCTGATATCAACATTGGCACAGCTTACAGGAGCTGCGGTTGTTCCCGCTACACTCCAAGTTACTGTTTGAGTCGAAGCTCCTACCCAAGTAATTCCTGTGTTGGTAGGATAAGTTACAACGAATGGCCCGATTCCAGCAATTGTTGAAACGGTCATGTTAGTTTGTTCGTTGCATCCACCACCAGAGGCATTGTCACGAACGGTAACTCGAAAATTCATAGTACGTGCCACAGAAGGTAATACTTCCCACGTATATGGACCATTAGTACTTAACGCTGTAAGATTAGGAAAGTATCGTGTTGGATTGGTCGTTGGTGAATAAGATCTGAAACTTGGTCCTCCTGTTGCAGTAGCAACCGGTGGTTGTGTCGATGTTTGATTATTCATTTGCTCCCAGTCGTACGTTAAAACATCTCCTGGGTCTGGATCGGATCCAATTGCTGTCAAGAAAAATGGAGTAGAAACCGGGATGCTAATAGCTGAAGAGCTCAAGGTAACAGATGGAGAACTGTTTGAAAGCGGTGTTTTTACAGGACATGTATGTCCACCTCCAGTAATAAAAGCACCAATTTCTTGCAAAGTAATACCGTGGAAATAATCATCACTGTTATTTTGTACATTTGGAGCACAAATACCCGCATATCCCATTATTGTAGAAGCACTTCCTGGCTCCATTGCTGTTGCATTATTTCTATTGCAATTGTTATTTTGAGTGTGGTTACCACCAAACTGATGCCCCATTTCATGAGCTACATAATCAATGTCAAATGGATCTCCAACTGGAGCTGAACTACCTGTAACTCCACGAGCCTTATTCGAAGTGCTGCATGGACTTTGAAGTTGAGCGATTCCACCTCCTCCTGTGCTGAATACGTGGCCAATATCATAATTTGCTGAACCTATAACACTGGTAATATTTGCTTGATTTTCTCCAAGCATGGTCGCACCATTATTATTTGTATAAGGATCAGTCGCACCATTGGTATAAATAATAAGATTATTGTTAGCAATTATATTCATTCGAATTGCAATATCTCGCTCGTACACTTGATTTACTCTGTTCATTGTAGTAACTTGGGCGGCAAGCGCTAAACCAACCGTACCTCCATGAAACTGTGTATATTCTCCCGTAGCTGCAAGTGCTAATCGGTATGTTCTTAATTCACAAGATCCAGCTTTAACAGAATATGATGGAGTGCTAGGTACTACATCGGTTAAACCACATTCCATTATTTTATCAGTTGTGAAATCATTTTTACTATAGACAATATAATACTCAGTGTTCCCCTTAATTATTGGGTCAATGAAAGTTGTTCCTTTTCCAGGAATATAGATCATGGCATGAAATCCATGAGGAGTAATGTCCCAATTTACAATTTCACCACTTACAGATCCGATACCATCATATGCTTTAATTTCTGGATAGTTAATGGCTAGTTCAATTGCCATTGTATTATTTTCACGAGAAACGAATTCATGAAATGTTCCATCAGACAGAGGTAGTTTGATTACAGCGGAAGAACCACTATTGATATCATTAACATGTCCAATGCCTTGCATTTGGGTTTTAAGAGTTTCAATATCAATTTGATAAATCTTATAGGAGTTCGCTTTTATCTGAGGTGTCCCAAAGACTAATGCATCTGAAATTGATTTTTCAACTGCATTCAGATTTACTTTAATTAAATTCTGTGCGTTTAATGTAAAGGTTAGGCAAGAAATCAAGACTAATCCTTTAAGGAGTAAAAGTTTTTTCATTAGTTTTTTAGTTTTAGCAAGACCAACTTACGTAAAAAAAATAAAACTAATATTAAATGGGGTGTATTAATTTTTAACAATCAATCAACCAATGCCATTAAATATTCATCAAAACCCATTAAATGTTCGATGTTACGAAAACAGCGAATCCACAAATTCAATTTTATTGAACGCCTGAAGATCATCTATTCCTTCGCCGACTCCTATATATTTTACGGGAATTTTCATTTGATCTGAAATTCCAATTACAACACCGCCTTTTGCTGTGCCATCAAGCTTTGTTATTGCTAGGGCAGAAATTTGAGTTGCAATAGAAAACTGCTTTGCCTGTTCATATGCATTTTGTCCTGTCGAGCCATCGAGCACAAGTAATACTTCATGTGGTGCGTTGGGAATTACCTTATCCATAACGCGTTTTACTTTGCTCAATTCGTTCATTAAGTTAACTTTATTGTGAAGTCGTCCGGCAGTGTCAATAATGACCACGTCCGCATTTTGCGCCTTAGCAGATTGTAGTGCATCGAAAGCAACTGAAGCTGGATCAGCACCCATTCCTTGCTGAACGATAGGTACACCAACGCGGTCTGCCCAAATAATTAATTGGTCTACAGCTGCGGCTCTAAATGTATCTGATGCTCCAAGGACAACACTTTTTCCAGCCGATTTAAACTGATGAGCCAATTTTCCAATTGTCGTTGTTTTTCCAACTCCATTCACACCTACAACCATAATTACATGAGGTCCTTCAGCGTGTTTAGGAATAGAGAAGTCGACATTATTGATTGCATTGTTTTCCTCAAGTAAGGCACAAATTTCCTCTTTAAGAACAGAGTTTAATTCGTCAACACCCAATACCTTGTCGCGTGCTACACGTGCTTCAATTTTTTCAATAATCTTTAATGTCGTATTTACTCCCACATCAGAAGTAATTAGTATTTCTTCTAGGTTATCTAAAACATCAGCGTCTACTTTTGATTTTCCAACTACTGAACGCGCTAGTTTAGTAACAAAACTTTGTTTTGTTTTTTCAAGACCTTTGTCAAGAGTTTCCTTTTTGTTTTTCGAGAAGAGATTGAATAATGCCATAATCTAATAAAAGAAAAGCTCCTACCATAGGTAGAAGCTTAAAAATATTTCAATCAAAAGTAATTAGTTTTTCTTGAACCACTCTTGAACTTTATCATTGTGTACGATCTCTTCTTTGAAAGTGTATGATCCAGACTTTTCAGACTTAACCATTTTAATCACCTTCGTATGCTCTTTTCCTCCACCTTTTTGTAAGGATGCTACTACTTTCTTTGCCATCTCTTAAAGTTATTTAATTTCTTTATGAATCGTGTAACGCTTCAAAATTGGATTGAACTTTTTAATCTCCAAACGATCTGGAGTATTTTTTCTGTTTTTCGTCGAAATATATCGAGAAGTTCCTGCCATTCCAGATTCTTTGTGTTCAGTACACTCTAAAATAACTTGGACTCTATTTCCTTTTTTTGCCATTTTAATTCTTGTTTATACTACATTCCTAATTAGGGAAGAGGTAGAATATTATTTTATAAATCCTTTTTCGCGTGCCTCTTTGATGCATGCAGAAATCCCTTTCTTATTAATCGTTCTTAACGCTGAAGTCGAAATTTTCAACGTAATAAACCCATTTTCTTCAGGAATAAAGAATTTTTTCGTAATTAAATTTGGGTAAAATTTACGCTTCGTTTTACGTTGCGAGTGAGAAACATTGTTTCCTACCATTACTGACTTTCCTGTGATTTGACAAACTCTTGACATCTCTAAATATTATTTAATCCTACTTATAAAAGCGGGTGCAAAGAAACTATTTATTTCCTAATTGTACAAGGAATAATTAACTTTTTTATTTATTTATTTTTAATAGCATTTGTCGAAGCATGTTTAATCCTGTTAAACCAGTGATTTTGATGTTTCTAACTCTATCATCACCAAAGTTAAACTTTTTTGCATTACAACCAGTAGGACCTGCAACACAAATCCAAATTGTTCCAACTGGTTTTACGTCCGAACCTCCGGTTGGACCAGCAATTCCAGAAGTAGCTATGCAATAATCTACATCTAATAATTTTCGACCGTTAATTGCCATTTCTTTAACAACTTGCTCACTAACAGCACCGTATAGTTTAATAGATTCTGCATCTACCCCTACGAGATTTATTTTTAAATCATTCGAATAACTAATAATACTGCCCTTAAAATAGCTAGAAGAACCTGCAATTTGAACAATGTCTTTCGAAATTTGTCCTCCTGTACAGCTTTCTACTGTTCCCAAAGTTGATTTTTGCTCAATTAAAATATCTCCTATAATTTTATTTAATGTAACATCTCCTTCTCCAAAGACTTTCTGAGGCAATAGCGATTTAATTTCTGTTATGGCATCTTCAATTAACTTTTTACTTGCTTCGCTCGGAGTGGAGGTGAACCTAAGTCTCACAATTCCAGGAGATGGGAGATAAGCTAATTTAATTGTATTGTCAATTAATCTTTTTTCAATAGAAGAAATTGCTTCGGCCAAGTAAGATTCTCCTATTCCTTGAATATGAATTGTGCGATGAAATAAATTTGAAACAGTGTATTTATGCACGAGAAAATCAAAACCACTAGTCGTTAATATGTGTTTCATTTCATACGGAACACCAGGGAGACTAATAACCGTTTTATTCTCTATTTCGAATAACATTCCAGATGCTGTTCCAACATCATTCCTCAAGATTATAGCGGATTTTGGCAATGCCGCTTGTTGAATATTTACGTCCAGCATTTTTCTACTTCGGCGTTCAAAAAATGCCTTGACTCGATTCAAAACCTCTTCATTGATAACAAGTTCTGTATTGAAATATTCAGCCAAAGTATATTTGGTTATATCGTCTTTTGTTGGGCCTAGTCCGCCTGTAATAATTACGGCGTCAGCTCGTTTTAACGCACTTTCCAATGCATCTACAATGGCTTCTTTTTTATCTTCAATAACTGCGCAATGAGAAACTTTTGCCCCTCGTAGAGCTAATTCAGAACCAATCCATGAAGCGTTTGTGTTAATTGTTTGACCAATTAATAGTTCATCGCCAATGGATATGATTTCTACGTTCATTTTCGTTTGTATTTAGCAATGGATTCAATGTGTCCTGTATGTGGAAATTGATCGACTAACGAAATTTTATCTAAAGTATATCCAGCTTGAATTAAGCTGTCGGTGTCTCGTGCTTGAGTCGATGGATTACATGAAATGTAAACAATGTTCTCGGCCTCCAATTCAATCACTTTTAGAAGGGTTTTTGGAGCAATACCAGCACGAGGAGGATCTAATATTATTGTCTTTATTTTTCCCGAATAGTTTGGGTATTCTTTTAAGAATTTACCCACGTCAG
The DNA here is from genome assembly GCA_913059205.1 of uncultured Flavobacteriales bacterium. Taxonomy (GTDB): domain Bacteria; phylum Bacteroidota; class Bacteroidia; order Flavobacteriales_D; family Crocinitomicaceae; genus UBA4466. The sequence continues at coordinate 29,892 of CAJXRM010000011.1, read as the reverse complement.
CGGCATAAAAATCAATTCCTTCAATGTTATTTCTTTTCGCATTTCTTTTCGCATCTTCAATTGCCTCTTCTACAATGTCAACACCTATTATTTTAACATTTTTATTCTTCGATGCTAAAATTTGTCCAATCGTTCCTGTCCCACAAAACAAGTCCATAACAACATCTTCGTCGTTCAGGTTTTCTTCGAATACATAATCTAATGCTTTAGTATATAACAGTTCTGCACACGCCGGATTCGTTTGGAAGAAACTTTCCATGGAGATTTCAAAATTCAATCCTAATAGTTTCTCAACAACAATTTCATTACCGAATAACAATTTACATTGGCCGTTTTCAATTTTTGAACGGTCAGCAACATTGTCATTCACTGTATGTTGAATTCCTGCCAATCGATTACCTAATTTTGCTTTGAGAAAATCAACAACAATGGACGAGTCAAATTTTTTCAGACCAACTGATGAAGTGACAAAATTCAATAAAAGTTGATCTTGATCGAATGATTTACGAACTACAATATGACGGAAAAAACCAGTTTTTTGCGGTGGATGCCAAGCTGGGAGTCCAGTAGATTTTAAAAGCAATCTTAGCTCATTTAATATAGTTTCCCATTGCTCATCGAATAAACCACTTGGTTTTTCTAGCGTTTCCACTTTCCACCAAGTTCCTCTTCTTTTGAAGCCAAGAGCAAAGGCATCATCTTTCTCTTCTCCTGTGTGGATGTCATGTTCAATGGAGGAAAAACTATACTCCATTTTGTTTCGATAGTGATAATGATTTGGTGATGAGATAAACTCATCGAAATAATCATTTGGATTCGCTATTCCACCAATTCGGCGAAATACTTCAAGAGTCGATTCTTTTTTATATTTTTCTTGGATTTCAACTGGCACATAAATGTAAGGTCCTCCGGAAATTTCTTGGAAATCAATTGATTTTTCGATTTCAGAACGTTCTAAAATTTCAATGAGTTTGGCCTCTGCGTAGCGCTTGCGTTTTTTGCTAATTCGCGCTTCGACAGTTTGTCCTGGAAAGGTGTTCTCTACAAAAATAACATACTCACCATTTTCGGTTTCGACCTTAGCAATTCCTTTACCACCAAAAGCATAACCAGTGATAGAAACGGTAATAATATCACCTCTTTTCATCTTGAATTTAGCTTTCTCTCTTAACAATTCCACGCTCGGCGCTACTTTCAATAAAGTCTAGAATCTCTTTTCTCAATGGTGAATCAGGCAGTTCAGTCTTAACGGCTTCAACACCTTTGTTTACGCTTTTATTATTGACGAAAAGAATGCGGTAAATATCTTCAACCTCTTTCGTTTGAGCTTCTGTATAACCTCTTCTTCTCAGACCAATCGAATTTACTCCTACAAAAGTTAAGGGCTCTCTAGCGACGCGGACAAACGGCGGTACATTCTTACGAATTAATGAGGCTCCAGCAACAAAAGCATGTTTTCCAACACGTGCGAATTGTTGTGTTCCTACTTTACCCTCTAGAATTGCATAGTCATCGATAATGGTATGACCAGACAAGCCAACGTAACTTGCGAGAATCACATTATTTCCTATTTGACAATCATGTGCAATATGAACGTATGTCATTATTAGACAGTTGCTTCCAATGCTGGTTTTCCATTTGTCGGAAGTTCCTTTATGAATTGTTACACACTCTCGAATAACAGTATTGTCACCAATTTCAACTGTAGTATCTTCTCCGTCAAATTTCAAATCTTGAGGTATCGCGCATATTACAGCACCCGGAAAAATCTCAACACCTTTTCCAATTCTGGCTCCAGGGTAAATGGTGACATTGGGATGAATTATAGAATTGTCTCCTATAACTACATTTTCATATATAGTTGAGAAGCTGTCAACTCTGACGTTCTCTCCAATTTGAGCACCACTCGAAATATTTGCTAATTTACTTATCATTAAACTTTATCCTTTACAACTTGTGCCAGCATGTCTGCTTCAACAACAACTTTTCCATTTACATATCCAGCCCCTCCCATATTTACCAAGCCTCTTCTGATTGGTGAGAGTAATTTTAGTTCAAATGCAACAACATCACCTGGTAATACTTTTTGCTTGAATTTTACATTGTCAATTTTCATAAAGTAGGTAGAGTATAGGTGAGGATCTTCGACTTTACTTAATGCAAAAATTCCTCCAACTTGCGCCATTGCTTCAATTTGAAGAACTCCTGGGAATACCGGGTTTCCAGGGAAGTGTCCTTGAAAAATCGGCTCATTCATTGTTATGTTTTTGACACCTAAAATCGACTCTTCTTGTATCTCCATGATCTTATCAACCATTAAGAATGGGAATCGGTGAGGAAGCATCTTTTCGATATCATTAATATCATATAATGGTTCACTTGTCAAATCAAACTTGCGAGCTGCTTTAGCTTGATTTTTCATATATTCCTTCAAAACTTTAGCAAAACGAACATTTCCTGAATGACCAGGACGGGCAGCTAAAATATGGGCTTTAATTGGTCGACCAACTAGAGCTAAATCTCCAACGATATCAAGTAATTTATGACGCGCTGGTTCATTTTCGTATTGAAGTTTTGTGCTATTTAATACACCAATACCTTCAATCGATATTTTTAAATTTTCTTTGCCGAGAAGTTTCGCTAAACGATCTAATTCTTCTTTGCTAACATCGTTTCTTTCAACTAAAACGATTGCATTGTCTAAATCGCCACCTTTAATTAAATCGTTCTTTGCCAAAAACTCTAATTCTCTTAAAAAGACAAAGGTTCTACATTTCGAAATGTGTTCTTTAAATTCGCCAATGTTGTACATTGTAGCGTGCTGAGTTCCGAGCACAGGTGACTTGTAATCAACCATGACAGTGATGCGATAATTAATATCAGGAACTGCAAGAAATTCAATGCCTTTATCCACATCTTCCCAAGCAATATTTTCGTCCAACTCGAGGTAAATACGCTCAGCATCTTGTTCTTCATATCCCACTTTGTCGATTGCATCAACAAAAAGCAATGAACTTCCATCCATAATAGGAATTTCTGGACCGTCAATTTTTATTAGAGCATTATCTACCTGACAAGCATAAAGTGCCGCTAATAGATGTTCTGTGGTGTAAACTCGCGCTCCATTTTGCTCCAATGTTGTACCGCGATCAGTAGCTACAACTAAATCGCAATCTGCGTTGATTGTTGGTTCTCCGTCAAGGTCAATACGTTGAAATTTGTAACCATGGTTTGGTGCTGCAGGAACTATTTCTAAGTTCACTTTTTCTCCAGTATGAAGACCAATACCAGAAAGTTTAATTACTTCCTTTACCGTTCTTTGCTTTTCAGCCATTCCTATTTATCTTTTGTTAATTCTTTAATTTTATCTTCTAATTCTTGCAATCTAGTTAAAATTCGAGGTAATCGTCGAAATCCTAAATAGGATTTTTTGTAATCTTCACTATCAAAACCAGGGGAACCCATTATTTTTGATCCATCTTTTATGTCTCCAGCAACTCCAGATTGTGCAGCAATCATTGCACGATTCCCTACTTTCATATGTCCAGCAAGTCCTACTTGTCCACCAATCATTACATTGTTTCCAACTTTAGTAGATCCTGCAATTCCAACTTGAGCCGCCATAGCTGTATTGTTCCCAATCTCCACATTGTGGCCGATTTGGACAAGATTGTCAATTTTTGCTCCTTTGCGAATTATTGTACTTCCCATAGTTGCTCGGTCAACAGTTGAATTGGCTCCAATATCAACATTGTCTTCCAAAATTACGTTCCCAATTTGAGGGATTTTTTGAAATTCACCGTTTTTATCAGGAGCGAATCCGAAACCATCGGCACCAATTACTGCTCCAGAATGAATAACGCAATTCTTTCCAATTATACAATCGCGGTAGATTGTTACACCGGAATAAATGACCGTTCCTTCTCCAATTTGAACATTTTTGCCTATAGTTACGTTGGGGTAAATAGCCACATTATCACCAATATTAGAATCCTTTCCAACATAGGAAAACGCGCCCAAATAAATGTTGTTGCCGATTGTTGCCGAAGCATCTACGAAAGAAGGCTGTTCAATACGAGGCTCTTCTTTTGTCATTGAATCATATAGCTCTAATAATTTAGCGAAACAAGAATACGCGTCTTCCACTTTTATTAAAGTCAACGTTGATGGCAAATCTTTAGAAGGGGAGAATGTGTTGTTTACAATACAGATAGTTGATTCTGTCGTATAGATGAATTCCTCGTATTTAGAATTGGCAAGGAAAGAAAGTGCCCCGTTGAAACCTTCTTCAATTTTTGCTAGTGCATTAACTTCAGCCGAGGAATTTCCTTCAACTTTTCCATTTAACATTCCAGCTATCTGTTCTGCATTAAAATTCATGTCTCAAAAATATAAAAACAATACTATCTCTGGTTAAAACAATGTCACTTTTATTAACATTGCTCTAAGGATAAACCTTATTTACAACTTTCAGTTTTTTCAGAAACGAAAGAAGTGATGTTTAATTTGTTTTTGTACCAAATAATTTTTGCTCCAACAGTTTCTCCTTTGCTTTTAAATGTAATATGATGTTCAGGTTTAGGACGTTGATTTAAATTCGATTTTTCAAAATTAAATCTACCAGAATTTTTAATAAGTTTCAATATTTTTTTCGGCTCTATTAGACCTAATGCTTCTTGCTGACATGTTACTAGTTTCGTTGAGTCTGGATACACTAAATAGTCATCATTTGGGTAATGAAGAATGTTTCCAAAACCAATTTTTGTGGGTGTAATTGTTTTCTTTTTGTCTCGAATTTGAACTTCAGAGATGAAGCTTTCAAATGGTAATGAAAATGCATATTTCACATTGTCTTGCTCAATGATGTACATTTTCGATTCGTTGTCCTTGTCGCTTTCGTCAAATTCAACATCACCTTCATTTAATGCAAGAAGTATGTCTTCGATTGAAAGGCCTTTTTCTTTTAAAACAAGGTCTGTACTGTCAGAGATTACAATCAATCGATCAAGAATGGCATTTTTCACTCGGTTGGATGGCAGCCAAGAACATCCTCTGTTTTGAAAAAAGAAAAAGATAAAAACCAATCCCATTCCAAATCCAATTCCGTAATACTTTAGTCTTCTTACAAATGCTGACATTTCAATAAATTTTGGGCAAAGTTACTACTTTAAAGTCACAAAAAAAGCCTTTCGATTATGGAAAGGCTTTAATCTTTTTGAATTATAAAATCAATTATAAGATTGCATCTAATTTAGATGTTAACTGTGCTTTTGGAACTGCGCCTACAGATTTGTCAGCAATTTCTCCATTTTTCACGAAAAGAATAGTAGGAATGTTTCTTACTCCGAATTTTGCCGAAACACCTGGGTTCTCGTCAACATTCACTTTCCCAATTACTGCCTTTCCATCGTATTCAGTTGCCATTTCTTCGATAACTGGTCCAATCATGCGACAAGGTCCACACCATTCTGCCCAGAAATCAACCACAACCGGTTTATCTGATTTCATTACTAATTCTTCGAAATTCGCATCTGTTATTTCTAATGCCATAACTTTTATTTTTTATTGTTGTTTATTAGCTCTACGCTCTAAATTTAATTCTAAAATATCAAAGTCAACAACTTTGCCAGTATTAATTTAGCGTCAATTTGTCATGCTATCCATGAAAAATTACCATTTTTTTGCTGATTTTCTGGTTTTCAGTCCTTAAACAGTAGAAGTAAGTTCCATTTTTTAAATTGGTTGAATCGTAACGAATTATGTTGCCACCAACTTTACATTCCTGATTGGATACCTCTAAAAGGTCATTCATGGATTCGTCTTGTATCCATATAGAAACATTTTTAACTTGTTCAGATGTAAAATAGAAAGGTATTTCACCTGTAACGACAGATGCTTCAACATTGTACAAAACACAGTAATCTTCTCTTATAATATCATCTTTCCCTAGGTGTGAGAGTAATTTTTTATATCCAATTACTAAAACCAAAACAATGATTGAAACCCAAAGCATTCCGATTAAAACGTCTTGCCAGTTAAATCCTATTAATATCATATTACAACGTCATTACGCCTTCAATCAAGGCAGCTTGTTCATATTTTGCAATGATTGAATCTACATCCATCATCATTTCTTTTGCACTAATGCTTATATACTTTCCTGTTTTCGAGGGTTGATAGTGTAAATCAGCTCCATCGTCAAAAAGTGCTGTTATTTTTGCAACTGTTTCTGAATTGTTTGGCGCAATTAGTTTAAAAAGATAAACATTCGGCCATTCTTCGAGTTCAAGTTGAGCTCTTAAACTTTTAAAAATATCAGACATTGGTTTCTATTTTTAACCACAAAGATAATCGATTTGCTTCTTCAACAAGAATATTATCATCCGGTAATTGTGAAAGTTGATCAAAGGTGATAACTCCATTTTCTTTTGCAAATTTAATTCCACTTAGAATTTCCATGGCATCGGGTTCTTTCGAAACAATTGGCTGATAATCCAGAGCTGTGCCAAATGATCCCATTTTATGTGCAAAATAATGTTGGTTTTTAAAGAGATTGTCAATTGCAACAAGAAGTTGATTCACATTTTTCGCCTTGAATAATTCCAGTTTAATTAAATTTAAATTTTCTTGAAAGTTAAGATAACTCACTTCAATGGAATCGCTTTCTGCTAGTCTTAATTCAATTGTTGGATTTAATTTTGATTGATTATTACCTCCAAAAAAAACATACGCTTCATCCATTTTTTTTAAGCGAGCAATTCTCGGGTTAAAGACTTTTGAGATGGGCATTCGGTTTGAAAGAAATTGTTTTTGTTCGAAAAGTAATTGATCGTACAATTCATCCATTTCAATGTCATCAACTAAAGGGAAATAAAGAAGGGCGTCTTCTTTTAGCATTATTCTCCTTCTTTTTTGTTCTTGCGCATTCGAATATTTAAAAATTCAACTAAAAGAGCATAAACCATCGCAAAATAAATATAACCTTTTGGAATATGTTGGCCGAATGCTTCCGCAACTAAAATAACTCCAATTGTCACCAAGAATCCTAGTGCAATCATTTTTATTGTAGGACGATTGTTTATGAAATCAGAAATTTGTCTTGCAAAAAGTAACATTATTATCATTGAGATTATCACTGCGAGATAGATAATTATCATTGGATTATGACCTGTTTCTGCCTTTATACCATTGGTCATACCAATAGCCGTAATAATCGAATCGAAACTAAATACGATATCAATTAAAACGATCTGAGTTATTACCGCCGACAATTTAGAGGATTTTTTTGCTGTTTCGGATTGATGTCCCGTAACACTTTCATGCATTTCTGTTGTGCTTTTGTATATCAGAAACAGTCCACCAATTAAAAGAACAATACTTTGTCCTGAAAATGGAATTTCTTTTATGTAAAACAATGGTTCAACCATCTGCATAATCCATGCAACAATGGTTAGAAGTATCAATCGAATGACTAGTGCAAGGCCTAAACCAATGTTTCGTGCTTTGCGCTGTTCAATTTTGTCTAGTTTATCTGTAACTATGGAAATGAATATGATGTTGTCGATACCCAAGACAATCTCCAAAAGAGATAAAACAACTAGGTAAAATATACCGTCCCAAGTCAATAAAATTGAAAAATCCATTGCGTCTAATTTTCAACAAAATTAATGAAGAAATTAAGAATTGCAGATGGTATTAAAGAAATCTTTTAAAACTGTTGGATTTAATTCTGATGGTGTTGTAATCTCAAGTAATTTAGGCTTGTTGTCGGTAGTTTCAAGATAAAATTCATCCATTACAGATTCAATTTCTTGAATGGATTGAGCATGCAAATAGTGCACACCAAATGCTTTGCAAATATATTCTGCTTTAAACGAATGTTTGGCTTCAAAAAATAAGTCAGATTGAGGTGTTGAACTAGGTCCAGGAATAATTTTAAAAATACCGCCGCCGCCGTTGTTGATTAAAATTATCCTTAGGTTAGAAGGGAGGTGATTGCTCCACAATGCATTACTGTCATAGAAGAACGATACATCTCCTGTAATTAAAACGTTGCATTTTGAAGGTGACATTAACGCTATTCCACAAGCTGTGCTCGTGCAACCGTCAATTCCACTTGTTCCACGATTGGAAAAGTAAGTAAGTGATTTTATCGGGTCGAACAATTGACAATAACGAACAACTGAACTGTTTCCCATGTGAAGAAAGCTGTCTTCTGGAATATAGTCTAAAATAGTCTCAAACACACTTAAGTCGGAATAAGGAATTGTTTCAAAAAACGGTTTGATTTTATTCTGTGCTAAAAAATCCAATTGTTTCCATCGAGCGCCAAACATCGTGTTTTTCGGCTCTGTTTTAGCATTTAACAGTAGTTGAAAAAACGAAGTTGGATTGCATTCAAATGAATTAGTTAGTGCGCGATAAGTATCCATTTTTGGGAAGTCATAACCGATTTTCCAATGATTTTCAATTTCTGCATTTCGCAAAAATTGTTTGATACGCTTTGAAACAACTGCCCCGCCAATAGTAATTAATAAGTCTGGTTTAAATTTTTCTATTTCCTTGACTCCTTCTAAAGTACGATCAATGCAATGAATAAAAGAAGGATGTGCTAAATTGGATGTGTTTTCAACTAAAACTGCAACGGATGAATCATTGCTTAAATCGATTAGTTTTTGAAGTAAATAGGCATTCTTGGGAAGTTGACCGCAGAGAATCATTTTTCTTTCTGCGTTCTTCCACGTATTTTGAATGAATGTTATATCTGCTTTTGAAAGTTCATTTTCTATAAGTTCAATTTCATATTTTTCAAAATCATCGTTTTCAACTTCAATTGTTTCATATAATGGTTCATTAATTGGCACATTGAAATGAATTGGTCCTTTCGAATTTCCATTACCGTTTTGAAAACCTGCTTTAACAGTTGCAATTAAATTTTCAAGACTGAAACCAGCATCTAGTTTTTCTTGTATTGTGCTTTCGAACCGAATGTGATTTGCGTAAACTCCACGCTGAACGATTGTTTGTCCGTCACCGTGGTCAATCCATTCTTCTGGACGATCCGCTGATAATACAACCAATGGTATCGATTGGTAATATGCTTCTGCAACGGCTGGATAATAATTCAGCATTGCAGATCCAGAGGTGCAGGTAATTCCAACAGGCGCGTTTAATTGTTGAGCCATTCCCATCGCGTAAAACGCAGCGCAACGTTCATCGTGAATGACAAATGTGGTTATTTTAGGATGTTCATCGAAAGCAATTACCAAGGGCGCATTTCGTGAACCAGGCGAACAAACTACATGACTCATACCATGTTTTACACATTCATTTACAAAAGCTGAGATACCAGATTTATTTGTTGTTCGCATAAGATTTCAAAACTATTGTTTTTTCATTACGTTCAGTAATGTTTTGGCTTTATTTTCTGTTTCAATCCATTCAGATTCTATATTTGAGTCCTTTGTAAATCCTCCTCCTAAATAGAGATACGCCTGATTGTGAATAATTTCAGCACAACGTAAATTGACAAACAGCTTCGTTGAATCATTATCGATTACTCCAATCATTCCAGCGTACAGTTTGCGGTAGTGCTTTTCTGATTTACCAATCAAATCGATTGCTTCTTGTTGAGGAAATCCACTAACAGCCGGAGTTGGATGCAGTCGCTCTGCTATATCGATAGCCGAATTTAAGCCTAAATCAAATTGGAATGCAGTTTTTAAATGTCGAACAGGTCCAGCATTAATCTCGTGTTGACCCGAAATGTCTAAATTCTCAACATTCGATTCAACAAGTTTAGAGGTGATAAAGCGTGTAACGAAATCTTGTTCGTTTTTTTCTTTGTTCTCCCAGAATTCATGAGAATCTCGCTTTAAGGTTCCGGCAAGTGAAATTGTTTTAGCAGTATTCCCTTGGGTTTCAATCAGTATTTCGGGAGAAGCACCAATCCAGGTCCCGAACAACGGTGAAGATACAAAATACACAAACGCTTCTGGATAGGCCAAACACAATTGCCTGAATAAATCGTTAGGTTCTGAATCAAAAGCGGCATGTTTAACTCGTGAAAAAATAGCTTTTGAAAGACATTGATCTTTAATTGCTTCTAAAAAGGATGTTGCTAAATCAGTGTATTCTTTTTTAGTGTAACACAATGGTTTTTCAAGGGAAAAAGACAACTCTTCTGACGCGTTACTTGGGTTAAAATGGTATTTTTTCTTTTTATCAAAAGTAGTTAGAACAAAACCAGAAATATTTCGGAAATTATCTATTTCTTGAAATGTGCCTTTTTGTTCAACCAAATCATGATTTGGAATTCGATATTTTAAAATATCACCCAATCGAAATTAGCGTTTTACAATCATTACGGTTAATCGACCTGTACAGACCAAGCGTTTTGTGTCTTCAGTTTCCACTTCAACTTGCCATACATGAGTTCTTTTTCCGGCGTGCACGATTTTCGCTTTTGCAGCCACGAAACCTGTTCGAGCAGCACCAACATGATTCGCGTTAACTTCGAGTCCTACAGGGTGTTCTACATCTAAATCGAGCAAAAGGCTTGATCCAACCGAACCTAAACTTTCAATTAAAACAACACTCGCTCCACCATGCAATAATCCCATTGGTTGGTGTGTTCGTTTATCAACTGGCATTCGTGCAGATATAAAATCAGTCCCAATTTCAGTGATTTCAATTCCTAAATGACTTAGAAGAGTGTTTTCGCTAAAACGATTCACGTCTTCGAGTGATATTTTTTTGAGCTCCATGGTACAAATTTACGTGCATTCACGAAATTAACAACAATCGAACGTTGAAGTTTATTTTTAGAGTGGTTTCATTCGTTTTAGTTTTCCACTAATTTTGAATTATGATTTTGAATAATGTCCCATTAAAAGAATACAATACGTTTGGAATTCAAGTGGTAGCAAAGCGCTTCGCACGATTTTCGTCAATCGATGAATTGAAGAAAGTATTACAGGAGCGCAATGATGATGCTTTACTTGTTTTAGGTGGAGGAAGTAATGTTTTATTCACAAAGGATGTTGATGGGTTGGTTATTCGAAATGAAATCAAGGGCTTTGAAATAATTGAAGAATCTGACGAATCGGTTGTTGTCAAATCGGGGGCAGGAGAAGTATGGCATGAATTTGTTTTAAAATGCATCGAACACAATTTTGGTGGAATTGAAAATCTTTCATTGATACCAGGCAGTGTTGGGGCGAGTCCAATGCAGAATATTGGAGCATATGGAGTTGAAATAAAAGATGTTTTTCATTCTTTGGAAGCCTTTGAGATTTCTACTGGAATGATAAGAACGTTCACACATGAAGAATGTCAATTTGGTTATCGAGAGAGTGTTTTTAAACGTGCATTAAAGGATCAATTTATCATATTATCCGTTACCTATAAATTGAATAAAATTCATCGGATCAATTCGAGTTATGGAGCAATTAACACAGAATTGGAAAAAAAAGGAATTAAGAATCCAAGCATAAAGGATGTCAGCGATGCAGTAATTGCCATACGTTCTAGTAAGCTTCCTGATCCTAAAGAAATAGGAAATGCTGGTAGTTTCTTTAAAAATCCAGTTGTTCCTATTGATGTATTAAAAGAAATCGAAAAGAGTCATGAAAATGTCCCGAATTATCCTGCCGGGGATGGAAAAGTTAAATTGGCTGCAGGCTGGTTAATTGAGCAGGCAGGCTGGAAGGGTAAAACAATTTCAACTTTTGGAGTGCACAAAAAACAAGCTTTAGTATTGGTGAACTATTCCAATAGTCATGGAAGTGAAATATTTGATCTGTCTACGACTATTATTAATGATATTAGATCAAAATTTGGAGTGGAATTAGAGCGAGAGGTCAATATATTGTAGTTTACGCGAAATTTCTAACATATTTATTGTTCAGAAACAAAGTTTTTTCGATTAAGAATTAAGATGGCTTTATTTAGGAGGGATAGTTTCCCTCTTTTTTTGTGTTCAGAATTGAGTTTTTTTGAAAAATCTATGAAAATGAATAAATGAACATTGTGAGTTAAAATTTTAGCCATCTCGTAGAATATATCTAGTGATAATGTTAAGTTAATATGAATCAAACTGCTGTTTATTAGCGTATTAAAACAATGTTTAAGCAACCTTTTTTCAACAATATTCGTTATCTTTGTAGGTAATTAACTAAAAGCTACATTCATGAAAACTCTATTAACGCTAATTTCGCTGAGTTTTACTTCATTAATTTGGAGTCAATCGATTACTGAACGATACGTTGTTCCGGTAGATACGCCTACCAATATAGAACGATATAATATTGATTATAAGCTAGTAGATGAGTCAGTTATTGCGACTGACAATTCAATTCTAAATTTAATCGATTTGGATGCATTAGATTCACAAAGACTTCCAGATACTAATGTAATCGTTCATGACAACACAACGAATTTGGACGTTATTCTTTTTAACAAAAAAAGATCTATAAACCCAAATGTTTTACATAATACTACAGATCAATGAGAAAAATATACAAAATTACAATGTTGGCACTTACGAGCGTTGCTTTTAGCCATTCTTTTGGACAATATTCACATCCGACTGTAGGGATAAATAGTGAATTTGTCGGTTCCTGTTTAGTGGCCAATTGCGGTCCATTAACCTATACGGATAATGGAGGTGTAATTGGAAATTATTCGAATAATATTAATAATATTTATCGTGTGTTTTGTCCTTCTGTCGCTGGCAATTGTATGCAGGTTACATTTAGTCAGTTTGATACTGAAAATACTTTTGATTATTTAATGATAGGAAATGGTCCCACCCAGAACAGTCCTCTTTTCACAACTCCACCGGCAAATGGCGTGGGGAGGATTATGGGGACTCCCGCTGTTCCATTTACATATACCGCGACAGGTGCAAGTGGTTGTTTGACATTTCGATTCAGATCGGATTTCAGTGTAACACGACCAGGTTGGAATGCAACTATGACTTGTGTGCCTTGCGCTGGAGGTCCTAATGGAACTGACAATAGTGATTGTCAAACAATGACGCCGTTATGTTCTGGAGCAGCAATTTCTACAAATTCTACAGGGCCTGGAATTGTGGCTGAAGGTTGCACCGGTTCTGCCTGTCCTGCTGGGGGAGAAAATCACACAAACTGGTATCAATTCCAAGCTCAAACAACAGGTACATTATCTATTACAATAAATCCAAATCTCGCCACAGATGATTATGATTTGGCTATTTACGGGCCAAATGTTACATGTGGAGCCTTGGGTGCACCAATACGATGCTCTGATTCTGGAAATACAGGTATGACTTGTGCTTGTGGGAACGGAGGACCTCCAGCGAATAACGACTTTATCGAAGATGTAACAGGTAATGGTATTTTGGCTCAACTCAATGTAGTCGCTGGTCAAAGTTATATTTTGGTTGTTGACAAATGGAGCCCGGTTGGGGGAACTGGGTACACTTTAAGCTTTGGTGGTACAGCTTCTTTAGATTGCGTTGTTTTACCTGTTGAGTTGTCAGAATTTACAGCCGATTATCAACCTGATTTGCATGTTGTTGATTTGTTTTGGAGAACAGACTCTGAAAGAATAAATGATCGTTGGGAAGTGGAAAAATCAACAGATGGTGTGAATTTTGAAATTATCAATGTTGTTAAGGGAAATGGGACAACAAGTAATGAGTCTCAGTATTTCACGGTTGATGAAACACCTAATATAGGAATGAATTATTATAGATTGAACCAATGGGATACAGACGGAAATGGTAAATATTCGGAAATTAGAGCCGTGAATGTTTTAGATGATGTTTATGACATGCTATCTGTTTTTCCAAATCCAACAACTGGACTCTCTGAATTAATATTCAATTCTTACAAAAAAGAAACGGCATTGTTAAACGTTGTGAGCTATGACGGTAAAGTTGTTATTAACTCTCCTGTTGAAGCTGTAAAAGGTGGAAATCGTTTAGATTTAGACTTGAGTGGTCAAGGTAAGGGAGTTTATTTTGTTTCTGTTATTACGGAAAACAAAACGTTTAAGACGAAGATAGTAGTCGAATAAGAATTAAAACTAAACTTTTTAGAAAGAGGGATGGATGTCCCTCTTTTTTTATACGCTTAATTCTCTGAATCTTGCCTAAATCTTGTATCTTTGCGCCAAATTAAAGTAGAATGATTTCAGTAAACAACTTATCGCTTCAGTTCGGAAAGCGTGTCCTTTTTGATGATGTAAATGTAAAATTCGTAAATGGTAATTGCTATGGTGTTATCGGAGCGAATGGAGCAGGAAAATCAACATTTCTTAAAATATTAACGGGAGATCAAGATCCTACAACAGGACATGTTATCCTCGAGCCAGGTAAAAGAATGGCTGTTTTAAAGCAGGACCACTTTGAATTCGATGAGTACGAAGTATTGAATACCGTGATCATGGGACATACGCGCCTATTTGAAATAATGACGGAAAAAGATGCATTGTATGCTAAACCTGATTTTTCGGATGAAGATGGTATGAGAACGGCTGAATTAGAAGGTGAATTCGCCGATCTTGAAGGATGGAATGCTGAAACCGATGCAGCTGCTTTATTGTCAAATCTTGGAATTGATGAGTCGAAACATTACACAAAAATGGAAGACCTTTCTAATGATTTGAAGGTACGCGTTTTGTTAGCGCAGGCATTGTTTGGTAATCCAGATGTGTTAGTACTGGATGAGCCCACGAATGATTTGGACTTAAAAACAGTTGCTTGGCTAGAAGACTTTTTATTAAATTTTAAAAACACGGTTATCGTCGTTTCTCACGATAGACACTTCTTGGATACAGTATGTACGCACATTTGTGATATCGACTTTAATAAATTGAATATTTTTACGGGTAACTATACATTCTGGTATCAATCTTCTCAATTAGCAGCTAGACAAAGAGCTGATAAAAACAAAAAAGCAGAAGAAAAGAAAAAGGATTTGATCGACTTTATCGCACGTTTCTCAGCGAATGCCTCGAAATCAAAACAGGCAACGAGTAGAAGGAAAATGTTGGATAATTTAGATATTTCTGAAATCCAACCTTCAAGTAGAAAGTATCCTGGAATTACTTTCCACCAAGAGCGCGATGCTGGAAATCAAGTGTTGAATATTGAAGGACTGACAAAATCTGTAGATGGAGAATTACTGTTCAAAGATTTGTCGTTAATTGTTAATAAAGGGGATAAAATTGCTTTCATTTCTAAAAGTTCCGTGACATTGACTGCCTTTTTTGAAATCCTTGCTGGAAATGAACAAGCAGATAGTGGAGATTTCATTTTTGGAACAACTATTTCCACTGCATATTTGCCAAATGAGAATCATCATTATTTTGAAGCTAAATTGCCTCTAATCGACTGGTTACGTCAATACGCAAATTCAGATGAAGAAAAGGAAGAAGTATATTTAAGAACATTCCTAGGTCGTATGCTTTTCACTGGTGAGGAAGCATTGAAAACAGCAGATGTACTTTCTGGAGGAGAAAAAGTAAGATGTATGCTGTCTAAAATGATGTTTGCTAAAGCGAATTTGCTATTGATGGATGAACCTACGAACCACTTGGACTTAGAGTCGATTACAGCATTGAACCAAGGAATGGAAGAATTTAAAGGAACGCTATTGTTTACTTCTCATGACCACGAATTGGTGAACTCTGTCGCAAATAGAATTGTCGAAATTACACCAAATGGAATTATTGATAAAATGATGCCATATGATGATTATTTAAAAGACGATAAAATTGCACAATTACAAGAAGAAATGTACGCTTAAGGAAGTACAAAAATTTAAAGTTAGAAAGTTCAAAGAGCAATGAACTAACTTTGAATACTGAACTATTAAACTTTGAACTAGTTAGAATGACAAAATTTACGTTTAGTATTGAGAATCCTTCTCAGCAATATATTCAAATTTCGGCCGAATTTAATTCAACTGAGGACGTGACATTTGTGCAATTGCCCAGTTGGAGACCTGGTCGATATGAATTGGGGAATTTCGCGAAGAATATCCGCAATTTTATCGTTTTGGATGAGAACAATCGAAAAATAGAATTTCAAAAAGCGAATAAAGATTGCTGGGCGGTTCAAACGAAAGGTGTAAAATCATTTACTGTAAATTATAAGTTCTACGCGAATACAATTAATGCAGGTTCAAGTTATTTGGATTCGACTCAATTGTATGTGAATCCTGTCAACTGTTGTGTGTATGTTCAAGAACAATATGATGAACCAGTAGCCATCCAGTTAAATGTTCCGGCACATTGGGAAGTCGCTTCTTCCATGGAAAAAACGAACAATGGCTTTCAAGTAGCGAACATTGAAGAGTTATTGGATACGCCATTCATTGCTTCCGAGCAATTACAGCATAGAGATTATACCTCTCACGGAGTTTTATTTCATGTTTGGTTTAATGGAGAAGTAAAACCTCAATGGGATAGATTGTTGGAAGATTTTCAGAAGTTCACCGATCTTCAAATTAATAAGTTTAACGAATTTCCTGTAAAGGAATATCATTTTATCAATTTGATATTGCCCCACAAAGCGTATCACGGTGTTGAGCATCAAAAATCAACAGTAATTTCTCTTGGACCTTCTTATGATGTTTTCGGCGAGCTGTATAAAGAATTGTTAGGAGTGAGTTCGCATGAGTTGTATCACACTTGGAATGTAAAGGCAATTCGACCAATCGAAATGTATCCATACAATTTCACAAAAGAAAATTATTCAAGATTAGGTTATCTGTGTGAAGGCGTAACAACGTATCAAGGTGACTTATTCCTGTATAAAAGTGGCGTTTTTAATGAAAAACAATATTTTGAAGAGTTTACAGCTCAGCTACAAAAACACTTTGACAATTTTGGACGATTTAACTATTCTGTTGCTGAATCTTCTTTTGACACATGGCTCGATGGATACGAAGCCGGTGCGCCTAATCGAAAAGTATCAATTTATACAGAAGGTTGTTTGTTGGCGTTTGTAACGGATGTTGAAATTCGACGTGCAAATGACGATAAATTTGGCCTTGATGAGGTAATGAAATACTTGTACTTCAACTTCGCGCTTAAAGGAAAAGGTGTTTCGGAGAAAGATTATCAAGATGCTATTGAAAATATTGCCGGGGTTTCGTTTCAGTGGCTGTTCGATGATTACATCAACGGCTGTCGTCCGTTTGAATCAATCATTACAAACGCTTTGGACCATTTAGGGTTAGAATTGGATCATTTGCCCTCTAAGTCTTATTCTCAAGGACGTTTGGGAATGAAATTAATTCCTGCCGGTAAAGATTTTATTGTTCACGCCATGTATCCTGGAGGTCCAGCTGAAACTTCAGGATTAATGCAGGGAGATAGAATTACAACAATAAATGGTTTTTCATGTGACGGGGAATTGGATAAATGGTTGAATTACTTCGACGATGATGCAAAAACTGTAACTGTGAATCGTGCGAGTTCAATTCTTGATATCACTTTTCCTGAGGTCAATCGAAATTTCTATACTGATTATTCGATTAAACGAATGGAGAAATTGACTAAGAGACAAGAAGTAGCCTACGAGCGCTGGAAGAAATAAGTTCTTCGAATAATCCAATTGCTAATTTTGAATCGTTTGAAAGAAATAAGAACACTTGGAGAGCAATCGATTCGAAAGTTTAATCGTGTAAGTCTTGTTGCAGATGATGACGATCGTAAGTTTGTTCAAAAAAGCTGTTTACTTTCAAATGAACAAGGTTGTCAATTGCTTTTGGAGGAGTTTAAATTTTCGTTCGTTGAAAGTCAATTGCCATCAGTTGCACAAATAAATAAAACTGACGACGAGCTCGTATTGTTACTCGAATACAAGGAAGGACGAACACTTGATTCTTATTGGAAAAGTTTAAAGCGAAAAGAGCGTAAGCAATTTTTAAGTCAATTTATTCCGCAATTTTTGAAATTGCTTGAGTCCTTGCATGAAAAAGGCATCGTTCACAACGATATTCGCCCAGGAAACATTTTAATTGATGGTGAATTAGTTCATTTGATCGACTTTGGAATGGCTTCGAAAATAGGGGAGGCCGCTAAGCGTAAAATTCTATTTTCTCTTCAATATGCTTCTCCTGAATTGATACTTAATCAACATCAAATCTTAGATTCAACAAGTGATTTGTTTTCTTTTGCGCTTGTTATTGCTCAACTTTTAAGTGGAAAGCCAATTTTATCTCATAATAACCCTTCTGTTTTAACTAATTTGGCGATTACATATCCGATTGATTTTAAAGGAGTTGTTCCAAAAGAGTTTAGGGTTTTACTGGAACAAATGTGTGTCAAAGCAAGTTTTCCGACTGCACCAAATCGCATGGATTCAACGGAAGTTGTTCGTTTATTAAAAGAGGCACAAAAACGCAGGAAGAACCCTCGATTGATAGAGGAGTGGAATGTTGCTTGTAAGCTCTATTCTCAAAAGAAGAGGTGGTTTGGTTAACTACAAACTTCCTAATGCCAAAGCGTAATTCGGTTCATCAACCGTTTCAGGGACTTGTTCAGTATAAATCACTTTTCCTTCAGCGTTAATCACAACAATACATCTTGAATGCAATCCTGCCAACGCTCCATCAGTAATGGTTAAACCGTAATCATTTCCAAACTGTCCCGTTTTAAAATCAGAAAGCATGACTACGTTTTCAATTCCTTCAGCCCCACAAAATCGATTTTGAGCAAAAGGTAAATCTCTTGAAATACACAAAACAGTTGTGTTGGATAAATCTGCTGCCATTTTGTTAAAATTACGTACAGATGCGGCACATGTTCCCGTATCAACACTTGGGAAAATATTTAACACTAAGTTTTTACCACTAAAATCACTTAATGATTTTGTAGTTAAATCTTTCCCAACCATTTGAAAATCTTTCGCTTGAGTTCCAGTAGTAGGTAATTCACCGTTTGTGTGAATTGCATTTCCTTTTAGTGTTATTGTTGCCATTGTGTTAATATTTTAATTTTTCTAAAGTGAAAATACGCATAAGCATTAGTTTAAACAACATAGTTCACATCGATTTTATTTCCACGGTCCATTTTTCGTGACGTTAATGATTGATTCACCTTCCATTCTGAATAAACCACCAGCACAGGCTAGCCAAAAAGTTCCTTTGTTATCTTCAAAAATGCGAACTACAGCTTTTGGGAAACCATTACTTGGGTTGTTTCCAGTATAGTTAGTGAACGTCTCACCATCATATTTGTAAACACCATTTTTAATCGTTCCGATCCAAATATTATCTTTTGAATCGCTGTAAATTTCATACACGTCGTTGTTGTACAGTCCTTCTATTTTAGGGAAACTTACAAATTTCTCTCCGTCATATTTTACAATTCCTCCGGGACCATTTCTTTTTGTAGGATCTGGATGATCTTTTTCTGAAACACGTGAGCTAAACCAAAGATTTCCATTTTTATCTTCTTGAATGTCCTGAATCGCATTGGAAAGAAGTCCGTCTTCTTTGGTGATAAACGTAAATGATTTTCCATTGTACATTGTGACTCCTAGACCACTTCGACCGAACCACATATTTCCTTTGGAATCTTGTTTTATGACAGAAATCCAATCTGAAGTTTCTTGGTATACTGGAATTTCAATATTTGGACTTGGAAGTCTAAAATTGTTGAATTTCTGACCGTCAAAAGTTGATATTCCACCCCAGGTTCCAATCCAAAGAAGTCCCTTGTTATCAAAGAATAAATTAGAAACTCTATTGTCAATGAGTCCGTCTTTTTCACTGAAGTGAGTAAACTTCTTACCATCGTATTTTGAAATACCTGAATGAGAAGAAAACCAATAGTTTCCTACGCTATCTTGAATTACTGTTCCTATTCGATCTTCTGGTAGTCCATCGTCAGAACTGAGGAATTGAAGCGTTTTTCCGTCGTATTTCGCGATGCTATTCATTAATGTTCCAAACCACAAATTGCCGTTGTTATCTTCATAAATGTCAATAATATATTGACCAATTTGATCTTCTTCCTTGTATTTCGGCGAAGCTTTTTGATTGCTTTTTTGCTTAGTTTCCGGGTAGGATTGACCGTTGCACGAAGTTATAAAACACGAACTAAAAGCAATAAGGCAGAGTGCTAGAACTGATTTTTTAATTTTCATAATTTACAATATTCATTTATGAGGCAATGTACTGTAATTCGTGTTTTCTGATTGTAAATTAATGTAAAATGACTGAAATCACACTCAAAACATTAGATTAACAAGTAGATTTGTAAAATGATGGTTGGATATTTAAAAATCGCTCTTATTGTACTTTTTTCAGGGTTTTATTACGTAGGTATAAGCTATTCTCAAACGGAGAAGGCTGAGCAGCATCGCTTGGTGGTTATGAGAATGATCGGTCACGAAGTGTTGCTGCAATCAAATAATGATACGTCACGAATTCTACCAATCGAGGTTCTAAATGATCGATATAAAATTCAATTTGAAACTGAATTTTCATTTCAACCTCAAGATATTGGTGGAATTATAGATGGATTGATTAAAAAAACTAAAATTGCTTCTAAATATATTGTTGAAATAGAAAGTTGTAAATCCAAAGAGGTTGTTTATAGCTACGAAATAACGAATGTTGATAGTTTAGACCTTGTACCTTGTGGATCTAGAATTCAGCCAAAGGATTGCTATACTTTGTTTATTACCCTAAATGATGATGCAATTAAAAATTTCAATAAGATAAAATTACCTCAAGAGAAACAGAGTTATTCAGGTATTATTTGGAGCACACTTTCTTTATTGGTAATAATTGTTCTTTTAATATACTTGAAGAAAAAAGGGCAGAAGGAAGCGGAGAATCCAGAAATAATACAAATTGGAAGTACGATTTATGATAAACGAGGGATGTTTTTGAGTTTCAAAAAGACTAAGACAGAACTTTCAAGCAAAGAATCAGATTTATTGCTGCTACTTTTTAGTTCTGAAAACGAAACTCTTGAAAGGGAGTACATTTTAAAAGAAATATGGAATGATGAAGGTGATTATGTTGGTCGAACATTGGATGTTTTTGTTTCTAAATTAAGGAAGAAACTAGAGGCAGACACAAGTATCCGAATTATTAATATTCGTGGGATAGGGTATAAGTTAGTCGTGCAGCAATAGAAATGTTCATTGCATTAAAAAAGCTCCGACGAAATCGCCAGAGCTTAAATATGTAAATTAAACGTACTTACTTTTTGAAGTTATCCGCTACAATTAAATCTTTGGTTCCATGTCCCCATGAATAGAAACCTTCACCACTTTTAACACCTTTCTTACCAGCTGTCACCATGTTAACCAACAAAGGACAAGGTGCATATTTTGGATTTCCAAAACCTTCAAATAACACTTCCATAATTGCCAAACAAACATCTAATCCGATAAAATCAGCCAATTGTAATGGTCCCATCGGATGAGCCATGCCTAATTTCATTACAGTGTCAATTTCTTCAACTCCAGCAACTCCTTCGTGTAAAGTGATAATTGCTTCATTGATCATTGGCATTAATATACGGTTAGCAACAAAACCTGGATAATCATTAACTTCTACAGGAACTTTATTCAGTTTTTTAGATGTTTCCATGATTAGGTTTGTTACCTCATCAGATGTGGAGTAACCACGAATAATCTCCACCAATTTCATAACAGGAACTGGATTCATAAAGTGCATGCCTATCACTTTGTCTGGACGCGATGTCACGGAAGCGATTTTTGTTATAGAGATAGAAGACGTGTTTGTTGCCAGAATCACGTTTTTATCAGTCACTTCGTCTAAATCTTTAAAGATTTTCAATTTCAAATCAATGTTTTCCGTTGCAGCTTCAACAACTAAGTCAACATTTTTTACACCATCGGAAATGGCAGTAAAAGTCGAAATGTTGGCCAATGTTGTTGCTTTGTCATTTTCTGAAATTTGTTCTTTCGCAACTTGACGGTCCAAGTTTTTAGCGATTGTTGCCAATCCTTTATCCAATGATGTCTGAGCGACATCTATCAATGCTACTTTGTATCCAAATTGTGCGAAAGTATGCGCAATCCCATTCCCCATGGTTCCTGCTCCTATAACTGCTACGTTTTTCATATTGTGATTTATCTTTCTACAAAGATAATAATCGAAGTGAAAATTAAAATTTTAGTTTTCAATGACTATTTTTAGACGATGGAACAGCCAATTGTTTTTTATGATGGTGATTGCGGCTTGTGTAATCGATCAGTGGCTTTCGTTTTAAAAAACGAGAAAGCGCCAGTCATTCACTTTGCAGCGATACAATCGAGTTTTACACTTGAATTTTTTACTAAAAACAGCTGGGATGCCCCTGATTTAAGTACAGTTTACTTTTATGAAAATGGAAAACTGAATCAAAAATCAACTGCCGCATTGAAGCTTGGACGTTATTTGAAAGCTCCGAGGTCATGGATGATTGCATTTTTGATTGTGCCTAAATTCATTCGAGATGGTGTTTACAATTTTATTGCAAAACGAAGAAAACGAATATCAAAAGGGTATTGTGTCATGCCGAAACCGGGAGATAAAGAGCGTTTCTTAACTTAATTGTGATACGCTTGAAAAATGGCTATTAGTTCATGTGGTGGGATAATTCCTCCATCAAAATCGTTCATTCGTTCTAGTACTTTGTTTGTTGCGGAAGGATTTAATCCCATGCGTATTCCCAATTCACGAACAATTCGCAATTGTTCACCATCAACAGATTGATCGATATGCATTAATAAAATTAGACGTTGAAATTGTAAAATGCGTTCACCTTCTAATTTTGGAGGTTGAAAAGAAATGTTTTCTTCAAATACTTTTATAAAATCCTCAGGCGTTATTTCCAATTGAATCGCGATAGCTGAAAGAAAGTCATATTCAGCTTGTTTCAAGTTTTTATCAGAATTTGCCAGTTTCACCAGTTCTTTCAAAAGACTCAACTTTTCGTTTTTCTCATCCATACAAATTTGTAGTTATTGATTAAAAAAGTGTATAGTCTTTTCGCAGACCATTTGTAAATGTGTAGGTAAACTTTTTTCGAGCCAAGGTTGTGAAGAACCAAAGGTGTGATTAGCACCTTCGATAATTGTTATTTCGGTCTTTAACCAGGAAGCGATTGATTCTCCCTCATTAAAATGTACTGATGTGTCGTCGCTACCGTGAATCACGAGAGTTGGAACGATAGATTGTCGGCAAAAAGACTCAATGTCCATACCTTCTTCATTGGCAAGTAGTTCTTCAAATTGAGAATAATCATGAGGCATTTTTTGCTTTGTTCTTCCGTTTTCACGGTAGTAAACACCTGTTCTTTTCCATTCTTCGCGTTCTTCGCCAATTGGAGAACGTTCTTTTATATATGAAATGCCCGCCCAAGATGCAATTTTAGAAATAATAGGATTTGTAGATTGCAACAATGCTATTCCGCCACCGCGAGAATGCCCAATCAAAAATAATTGCGGCAGTTCACTAAATTCATGACGGATAAGTTCAAGTATTGAATTCAAATCGGCTAACTCTTTGGGGTAGCTGTTTTTTCGAAATGCGTCCAAATCCGGAAAGTCAATTGGATTTTGAACGGTTCCGCCATTGTGACTAACGTTGTATTTTAGAAAACCAAAGTTTTGTTCCGTAAAATAGTTTTGGACTAAACCCCAACAACCCCAATCTTTGTAACCCATGTAGCCATGAATGAAAATGATAAGTTTATTGTTCCAGTTTTCTGGTACAACAATATCATAAACGCTTTCACGTCCATTTGCTCCAAGGTAAATTTGATTGGAAAGTCGGATGGGTACTACAATTAATTAAAATACACACGAATAAAATGTCCTCCGTTCTCAATGAAAACAATTTGTTCAGGATTCCATTTGTGTACAATGTGACCTTTTGAAAATGAGATCATTCCATCTTTTAATTCAATACCTGTCAGCCATTCACGAGTATACGTTTTTTCCACTTTGTTACTTATCATTATGATTTCAGAACACTTACATTCTTGAAGTTCAGTTACAATAGATGAAGCAGAAGCGTCTTGTGAAAAAGCAAGAGCACTGGTAATTATTAGTCCTAAAGTTAAAGTGAGCGTTTTAAACATAGTTTTATGATTGATTTATAAATGTGAAGTTAATAAAAAATGTTTGAAACAACCTTTAAAAGTAAGCTAAATCTCGCTTGTTTCATTATCTTAGCATTCCTAAATAAATTAAAGTGAAAATCATTTGTTTTGCCGTACTTTTTCTAGTTGTTTTAGCCTGCGAAGCTGATAATGGGAACAAGATTGTAGGTGATAAGTTCACCGTTTATTTTACAGATGTAAAAGATCAAAAATTGGCTGAGGAAATAGCAATTTACTTTAAAGAGAATGAACTCTTATCTTCGCAAAAACAAGATGTTAAGATAGTGAGAGTTAAAAAGAAACTGCAATTGAGAATCATTGCTAACGAAACTAAAGATGTTGCTAAAATGTCTTTTGAGGAGCAAAAACTTTTAACAGATTTACAAACATCATTATATGAAGATGTTGTTAAAGCACCATTTGAATTGGTTATATGTAACAACGAGTTTGAACCAATATTTAATTTAAACGAATGAAAATTTCAGCATCCATTTATAGTGACAAAATTCGCCCTCTGGCAGAAGTTATTGATGATCTAAAAGAACACCAAGTTGATCTTTTACATGTTGATTGTAACGATGATTTATCTGTTTTTGATGATATCAAAGCTATACGTTCAATGTGCGATTTGCCGATTGATTTGCATATAATTACACCAACACCTAGTAAGTACTATCAATTATTGGAAGAAAATCCAGTGGAATATGTAACGTTTCAATATGAAGACTTACAGGAAACATTGAACATTCCTTCTTCAGTTAAAGGGCGAAAAGGAATTGCGGTAATTACTCCAACGCCAGTTTCTATTTTTGAGGAGTACAGAAATTTTGATTTCATTCTAATTATGGCGACCATTCCGGGGCAGAGTGGTGGAAAATTTGATACAATCAATTTTTCTAAAATTAGAGAGTTTAGAAATGCTTACCCAGATAAATCCATTCACGTGGATGGTGGAGTGAATCCGGAAGTTTCTTTTATCATTCGAAACATGGGGGTTACTTCTGCGGTGTCTGGGTCGTATTTATTCAATGCTGCTAGTGTTGGAAATGCCTTAATGAACTTGACAAAACGCTCAATCGAATCAACTTATACTGTTTCAGATTTTATGATTCCTTTAAACGAATCGCCGGTAGTAAAAATGAATGAGTTGACACTTGAATCTGTTTTAAAATCAATTGAAAAAGGCAAGCTTGGATTTACTTTAGTTGTTGATGATCAAGGTAAGTCAAAAGGGTTGATTTCAAATGCTGATGTCAGAAAAGGATTGTTAAACAATTTAAACGATATAAATAAGCTTGATGCCGTTCAGTTGGTTAATTCAAATCCAACGGCAATTTCGGATAGTTCAACGGTTATCGAAATGCTTCAATTGATTAAACACAGTAACTTTCCAATAACTTACCTTCCGGTAGTGAGCGAAGATGGTTTTGCCAAAGGAATTGTTACATTTGTGAACCTTATAAAAGGAGAATTATGATAGTACACCTGAAAGCCAATACTTCACAAGAAAAAGCGGGTCAAATCGCTGAAAAATTAAATGCATTTCACATCAAATCTAGTGGGATTCATGTGTTAATTACTGAAGCTTCGACTAAGGAGATTCCAGGTGAGATTGAGAATGATGTTGATAAGTTTTGGGTATTTGATAACGATATTCAATTGGCATCGAAAAAATACTGTTCTGATAAACGAGAAGTGAAAATCGGAAATGTATCGATTGGTGGTAATAATAATTCTACGTTACTGATTGGTGGTCCTTGTTCGGTGGAATCCGAGGAACAAATTCGTTCTTCAGCTGAATTATTGGTTGGAATGGGTTTATCAACGCTTAGAGGTGGTTGTTACAAGCCAAGAACTAGTCCATATTCATTTCAAGGAATGGGTCTGGAAGGATTGAAATTGTTAGCTAAAATGCGCGAAGAATATGGGTTAAATGTAATTACAGAAGCGCGCGATGCCACGCACATAGATGAAATTATTCACTACTCAGACGTTATTCAAGTTGGAGCCAAAGCAATGTACGATCAAGGAATATTACGTGCTTGCGCAAAAACTCAAAAGCCTGTATTGATCAAACGTGGATTTGGAACAACACTAAAAGAGTTTGTTCAAGCAGCGGAATTTGTATTGTCAGGTGGTAACGAAAACGTTATTCTTTGCGAAAGAGGTTTAAGAACTTTTGAAACTGGCACAAGGTTTACTTTAGACTTGTGCGGTGTTGCTTGGTTGCAGGAGCATGTGAATTTACCAATTGTTTTGGATCCAAGTCACGCTATGGGATACGCGTACGGCGTGCCAGTATTGTCAAGAGCTTGTGTTGCAATGGGAATTGACGGGTTATTAATTGAAACTCATCCAAATCCGAAAGTGGCGAAATCTGACGCAGCTCAACAATTGAATTACGATGAATTCAAAGCACTTTTTGAGAGTTTAAAACCAGTCGCAAAAAGCGTAGGTTATAAAATGGTGTAAAAATGTTTTTAGAGAAAAATATAAAAGGATTGTGTGATAAGTTCGGATTGGACTTTGAAGATTTCTTGGCAGATTTGGATGTAGAATCTGTAGAGGATTTGGCAATCTCTGATTTAGAGGTGATTTGCGAAGAATACGATACGGATTTGAATGCGCTAATCTTCAATTACCCGTTTAAATCGAATCATTTTAAATCAAAATTAGAAAAGATTAAACTGTTAGTTATCGACGTGGATGGAGTGATGACGGATGGTGGAATGTATGTTTCTGAATCGGGAGATGAATTTAAAAAATTCAACACCAAAGATGGAATGGGAATTATCCATTTGACAAAAAATGATTTTCAAGTTGCAATAATTTCTTCCGGATTTAAAGGTGAAGCAGTTCAGCAAAGGGCTGAACGATTAGGTATACAACATTGTTCTGTTAGTCGTATTCCAAAAATGGAAACATTGAAGTCTATTTGCAATGAATTAAAAATTGAATTTTCCAATGTCGCGATAATTGGTGATGATATAAATGATCTTGAAGTAATTAAAGCCGTTGGTTTTTCTGCTTGTCCTTCAGACGCCGTGACTATCGTTAAATCGAACGTTGATGTTATACTAAACAAAAAAGGTGGAGAAGGATGTGTAAGAGAATTAATTGACTTTTATATATTAACTTCACCGTTGAATTAAGAATTGAATGAAAGACATTAAACTTGGAATATTAAGAGAGGGTAAAGTACCACCAGATAAGCGTGTTCCATTAACTCCCATGCAGTGCAAGAAGGTTGAAGCAATTTATCCTCATGTAAAAGTGATTGTCCAGCCAAGTCCAGTGCGTTCTTATAAAGATCAAGAGTTTCTTGACGCTGGTATTAGCATGAGTGAAGATCTTTCTATGTGCGACATTATTATAGGAGTGAAAGAGGTGAATATTGAAGACTTGGTACCGAATAAAAAGTTCATGTTTTTCTCTCATACATTTAAAAAACAGCCATACAATAGAAATTTGTTGAAAGCAATTTTAGAAAAGAAAATTCAATTAATTGATTATGAAATTCTAAAAAACACTTCAAATAAACGAGTAATTGGGTTCGGTAGATATGCAGGAATTGTTGGAACTTACAATGGATTTCTGACGCTAGGAAAGAAGCACGGATACTATAACCTAAAACCGGCAAATCAATGCGCGAATAGGGTAGAAGTAGAAGAAGAATTGAAAAAAGTTGAGTTACCAACAACAACTAAAATTGTTTTAACTGGCTTTGGTAGAGTTGGTCACGGAGCAAGAGAAATTCTTGATCTATTGCCAATTACAGAAGTCTCCCCGGAAGAGTTTTTAAAGAAAAAATTCGATTTTCCCGTATACACTCAGCTGGAATTAGAGGATTATTACGATGCCAAAAACGGAGGTGATTTTGATAAAAAAGAATTTTATTCCACCCCTGAAAATTACAAATCAAGTTTTGGTAAATATGTTTCAGAAGCTGATATGTATATTCCTTGCCACTATTGGAGTAACAAAGCAGATGTAATTATTACCAAAGCAGATCTTAAAAAAGAAAATCGTCGATTGAGTGTTATAGCAGACATTTCGTGTGATATTGCAGGACCAATTGCAAGCACTATTCGATCTAGTACAATTGCTTCACCGGTTTACGGTTACGATCCAATAACTGAATCAGAAGTGGACTTCATGAACGAAAAGGCAATTGCCGTTATGGCAGTGGACAATTTACCGTGTGAGCTACCTCTAGATGCATCGGAGGATTTTGGAAATGAATTGATTAAAGAAGTATTTGATTCGTTGTTTCTGGAAGATTCAACCGGTATGATTGAAAGAGGAAGTGAAACAGATTTAAATGGAAATTTAATGCCTAATTACGCCTATTTGGAGGAATATGTAACAGGAAAATAGCCTATGGAAAAGGGAAATAAAAAAATAATTAGAGGCTGGGTCTTTTACGATTGGGCAAACTCCGTTTATAATTTGGTTATTTCTTCTGCCATTTTCCCTATTTTTTATGATAATGTAACAACGCGATATTTTTTAGAAAACTACAATCAAGTAAATGGTACAGATTTCACCTCTGTTCCAGAAGGAGTGGCTGTGACAGTTGACTTCTTTGGCGCTCAAATGTCTTCTTCGGTTCTTATTTCGTATATTTTATCGGCTTCTTTTTTAATGGTTTCTATTTTGTCCCCAATGCTTTCAGGGGTTGCAGATTTTTCAGGTAACAAAAAGCGATTTATGCAGTTTTTCTGTTACCTAGGAGCATTTTCATGTATTTCACTTTATTGGTTTAACCCAGCTCATCTGGAACTTGGAATGCTTTCAGTTTTTCTTGCAAGTATCGGATTTTGGAACAGTTTGGTTTTTTATAATGCCTATTTACCAGAAATCGCAGAACCAAAAGACCACGATCGTATTTCAGCAAGAGGATTTTCAATGGGATATTTCGGAAGTATGATTTTGCTGGTAATTTGTCTTTCAATGATAATGTTTGTTGATAAATCATATACTTCTTTGAGTTTTATCTTTGTTGGAGTTTGGTGGATTGGTTTCAGCCAAATTACATATCGAGTGCTTCCTAACAATGTTTATAAACGAAAGAAGGAGTCCGGCGTTATCTGGAAAGGGTTTAAAGAACTGAGAAAAGTGTTTAAAGAATTTAGAGAAATTAAGGCTTTACGTCGCTACTTGTATGCCTTTTTCTTTTTCAATACCGGTGTTCAAACGGTAATGTTAATGGCTGTCATTTTTGCAAAAAAGGAAATTTCTTGGCCCGAAGGTGCAGGAGATACTGGTTTGATAGTGGCAATATTATTAATTCAAATTTTAGGTGCTGGAGGTGCATTTTTAATGTCACGCGTTTCAGATAAAATTGGAAATATCAACACCTTGGCTATTTCGGTTTCAATTTGGATTCTGGTTTGTGTTGCGGCATATGTCGTTCAATCACCAACCGAGTTCTATATTCTAGCTTGTTTTGTTGGATTGGTAATGGGGGGAGTTCAAGCGCTAGCTCGTTCAACGTATTCGAAATTGTTACCTGAAACGCAAGATCATGCCAGTTACTTTTCGTTTTATGACGTGACTGAAAAAATAGGAATTGTAGTAGGAACATTTTCTTTTGGCTTTCTCGAAGCGACCTTAGGATCAATACGTTATTCGGTAATTTCTATAGCCGTATTTTTTATAGTCGGATTATTTCTCTTATTTTTAGTCCCAAAGATTAAAAAGACAACTGAAACGAATCTGTCTCTTATACACATCTCCGAGCCCACGAGACAGGCAGAAATCTCG
>CAJXRM010000010.1 GCA_913059205.1 uncultured Flavobacteriales bacterium | reverse complement strand
GAGATTTCTGCCTGTCTCGTGGGCTCGGAGATGTGTATAAGAGACAGCAAAAAGACGGGTGAAGCCATGAAAACCACATCGTTCAAATACGTATATAATTTTGACAAAGAGGGGCATTTGGAATCATCTTATGAGACAAATACTTCTGATGGAACAAAAGATACTGTGTGGAATATTTATGAATACAATCATCAGAATTTATTAGTTACTCACCGTAAGACAGATATGGATGGATTTTTAACGATTCATTACACATATGATGACCAAGGCCGTGTTATTACTGAAGAGTACATGCGAGATATAGATTCTTTAGGCGAAATCGTTCGTTCATTATCCTTTAACAAAGAGAGGATTGAATACAGTGATTATGGTGATCAAACGAAAATGACACGATATAACAATTACGACTTGCCCTATTTAGATGAATTTGTGCGTTATGATTCGATTGGTTATTTGGTGGAGAAAGTAGAGCGTATACGAATGACCTCAACTACGTACACCAATACTTTTGCGTATGACGATCACGGTAAATTGGCGAGCATTCAAAAAACGAGTAATCGAAAAGAAGGAATTATCGAAGAGTTTAAGTTTAGGTATGATGAACTGGGTAATTTAATTGAAAAACATATTTTCAAGGACGGTGTTTTTACCACGGATATTCAAATAATCTACAACAGTAAGTCGAAATTATTAGCGACTGTGATTACCAAACAGGTAAGTACAGGGTTTATGATGATTTTGCGTTTTCAGGATTATGAATTCTACGATTAAGATATCCTTCCTTTGATAGCATTTTCGATCGTCTCTTCCAAGGTCTTGAATGTGTAACCAATTTCCGATATTATCTTTGAATTGTCGTAGGTTCTTTCCCCAAATAAACTTTCAACTGTTTCTTTAGTAATAGAAGGTTTTTTAGAACTGAAAATTGAGAAAAACCAGCTGATTCTTCGGGCAATTTCTACCAAGAAGCGACTTGTTTTCACCGAGGGAGGCTTAACGTTCAATTGCTTTGATATCTCATTCATTAAATCGTAAAACGATTGATTCGAACCGATGCATAAAAAGC
Source organism: uncultured Flavobacteriales bacterium (assembly GCA_913059205.1). Classification (GTDB taxonomy): domain Bacteria; phylum Bacteroidota; class Bacteroidia; order Flavobacteriales_D; family Crocinitomicaceae; genus UBA4466. The sequence goes on along the minus strand of CAJXRM010000010.1, from coordinate 50,722 downwards.
GCTCGGAGTGAATATCGCCTTTCATTAGTGTAACCATTATATTTGATACATCCCGCGCATCAACAGTCGCATTTTTTCCAGGAGGATAGAATCTCAGTCCTTTTTTCAAAGTTCTAAAAATGGTCAACGAACTGTCATTCCAGTTTCCTGCACCTAAAATAACACATGGATTAACTATTACTGCATTCAGGCCTTCCTCAATTCCTCTCCAAACTTCTCGTTCAGCATTGTATTTTGAAATACTGTATCCACTTGTTGTAGGTGTGTTTTTCCATTTGGTTTTTTCCGAAATTACTTCAACAGTCTCAGTAACATCAGTAATAGCGGGTGATGAGGCTGTCGAAGCACCGATCGCCGCAGTTGAACTAACATAGCACAATTTCTTAATTCCTAAACTTAGGCAAGCATTTACGATGTTAGCAGTTCCTTCGCGATTAATTTTTATCAACTGATTAAAATCGCCTTTGTGAAATGATACGAGAGCCGCGCAATGGTACACGTACTCACAATTTTTCATTGAATCGTTTAGAAAAGGAACATCTAAAATATCTCCCAGTACCCATTCAATTTGTTCAAATTTAGATTGCCAATTATCAGGATAATAATATTTAAAGAGTTGTTCAGTTTGCTTGCGCTTCTCCTTGGATCTATAAATGGCCCTGATAGGTTGGTTTTCACGCGTTAAATCAATTAAGAGATGACTGCCAAGTAATCCAGTACCGCCTGTTACATAAATCATATTACGAAGATAAGATGTTTAATGGTTAGTGAATCGGCTTCTAGAAATTATTATGAAGAGTTGTGCATTTTAAATGAATATTTATGGGAGTCGGCTGAACGAATTTTTTGTTTACTTATTTAACTCGCCGTAAATTTGTGTTATGAAACTAACATTACTAGTTGTTTTTATTGGATTTTTCTTTTCACTGACTTCTTGTACCTCAGAATATGAGGAGTGCTTGAAGGAAGGAAAGACTTTAAAAGCACGATTGACTGGATTGAAATCAAATGATTTGATGTACTCTGGTGAAATATCCAGCGTGGAAGAAAGAGAAATTTACAACGAAATAAATTTGTTGGCAAGATTGTCTGGAAATGAACAATTATTCCTTAAAGAAGTCTTTTCAAATTAGAGCTGCAATTCAATTGTTGGATCCCAATACACTAGTTTAAAATCAATAATTTTATCATTTTTCACTTGGATATTCTCTTTGGATAATCTGTTCTCCATTTCATTCACGTCACTAAAATGAAACTTACCAGTCAGAATCCCATTTCGATTCACAACCCTGTGTGCCGGAATATCGGCATATTTATGGGATGCGTTCATCGCCCATCCAACCATTCTACTTGATTTGGGAGTTCCAAGGTATTTAGCAATTGCACCATAAGAAGTAACTCTGCCTTGCGGAATTAACCGTACAACATCGAATACGTTTTCAAAGAAGTCTTTATGCTTATTTGAAAGTGATACATCCATTATTCTACTGTTACTGATTTCGCTAAGTTTCTTGGTTGATCAACATTGCATTCTCTCATAACAGCGGTGTGATAAGACAAAAGTTGTAACGGAATTGTTGCCAAGAGCGGAACAAGATTTTCATCTGTTTCAGGAATTTCAATAATGTAATCAGCTATTTCTTTGACTTGTACATCACCTTCCGTAACGATAGCTATAATTTTTCCTTTTCGCGCTTTTACCTCTTGGATATTACTTACTACTTTTTCGTAAGAAGTTCCTTTAGTAGCAATAACGTATACAGGCATTTCCTCATCAATTAAGGCAATTGGTCCGTGTTTCATTTCAGCGGCAGGATATCCTTCAGCGTGGATATAAGATATTTCCTTTAACTTCAAAGCACCTTCCAATGCAACTGGGAAAGAACTTCCACGTCCTAAATAGAGAGCATTTCTAGCGTCTTTATATTGAAAAGCAATTGACTTAATAATGTCATTTTTCTCTAGAATTTGTTCAACTTTTCCAGGAATAGCTTCTAACTCTGATAAAATACCTCGGAATTTAGAATCACTTAGAGTTCCTTTTTTCTTCGCAAGAGCAAGCGCCATTAGTGTTAACACAGTAACTTGAGCAGTAAATGCTTTTGTAGATGCAACGCCAATTTCTGGACCAGCATGAGTGTAAGAACCGGCATCTGTAATGCGAGAAATAGAAGATCCAACTACGTTGCAGATACCTAATATGGTTGCTCCTCTAGATTTTGCTAATTCTAAAGCAGCCAGAGTGTCTGCTGTTTCACCAGATTGTGAAATGGCGATTACGACATCTTTTTCACTAATTATAGGATTGCGGTATCTAAATTCACTGGCGTATTCAACCTCTACATTTATCCGAGCTAAGTCTTCAAAAAGGTATTCACCAACCAATGCTGCATGCCATGAAGTTCCACATGCAATCATAATTATTCGGTTGGCATTTGCCATTTTATCCTCATAATCCTTAACGCCTCCAAGATTAACCCAACCTTCTTGCGCATTTAATCTTCCACGGAAACAATCCTTTATTGAACGAGGTTGCTCGTGTATTTCTTTTAGCATAAAGTGCTCGTAACCACCTTTTTCAAGTGCTTCAAGTTGAATTTCCAACTCTTGTACGTAAGGAGTTTTTGCCACATCATCCATGCTGTAAAGCTTCAAACCATCCTTCAAATCAACAACGGCAATTTCTTCATCTTCCATGTAGACAACGCGCTTCGTGTATTCCACTATTGGTGTAGCGTCAGAAGCCAAATAAAAATCACCTTCCCTTCCAATACCAACAACAAGAGGACTACTTTTTCTAGCAGCAACCAATTGATTTGGATTTTCTTCACTTAGAACAACGATTGCGTACGCACCTACTACTTGATGCAATGCCAATCGAACTGCTTCAGCGATAGAAACGTTGGACTTTTTCTTAATGTCATCTATAAGGTAAGTCAACACCTCAGTATCTGTTTCACTTTTGAACGTATACCCAATGTTGATTAATTCACGCTTTAATGAATCATAATTCTCAATAATACCATTGTGAATTAATGCGATTTTCCCATCTTCCGAATAATGTGGATGAGCATTTACGTCATTTGGTTCTCCATGTGTCGCCCAACGGGTATGTCCAATTCCAGCATGTCCAGAAAAATCTTTCCCATCCACTTCAGCCTCTAAATTGGCAACTTTACCTTGCTTTTTGAAAATAGTCATTCCACTTTGATTCAACAAAGCAACTCCAGCGCTATCGTACCCTCTGTATTCAAGTCGTTTTAACCCTTTAACTATAATAGGATAAGCCTCTTTATGACCGATATATGCAACAATTCCACACATAAATGAAAAATTTAGAATTCAGTGTATAAAATACTAATCTTAGGTTTGTTTTTATTGGTAGTGCTCGGACCGTTAAAAATAATACGGTCTGATGTTGTGTTGTGAAGCAATGGAGCAACGATTAAGCCGCTATTAGGCACAGATTTGTTGACAATTGCTTGCACATACGCACGTAAATCAATTCTAAATGATTTGCGGTACGTATCGAAAACTCCATTCACATTAACACTGTATAAATTATCCGTGCCATCATCCAAACGAGTGGCAACAGAAATATCATAGCCAGGAGAATATTCATTCCCATCTTGATAAGCAACAGGAAGATCTAAGACAGCCTTGTGTATAACTGCCGTTGAAGGAATGTTTGAGAGCCCGGGAATTTCAATAACTCCACGACTGCCGAAAGCTTGAGAATAAAATTGAACCTGACCTGAAATTGTATCATTGTTAACAGTTTCAACGCGTGTCATCGAATTATCAATATCTACGTGATTAAAATCCGCACAATTCGAATTGATAAGGAAGTTGAATGTTTTTTTCACTCCAGCTTGTCGATAATAAATTGTCAATTTGGAAGCAGGATCATTTAAATTAAAGTAAAATACGCCACCTTCTCCTGAAGATTGGATATTGTTTGTTTTTATATGCAGACCATTAAAATAAGAAGAAAACCCTTCATTTGTTGCGAAGTCAGTACCTCCAGACATAGCATCAATCAACATCGTTTTTGCACGTGAAGTGCTTAATTGTAGGCGTAACTGAGGATCAATCGTATCATTGTTTAATACTGTAATCTTTGAAGGATCTAAATATTTCGTTCCTTTTCCAGGAGCGACAAGATTCACATTTGTTTTATGCGGTTTAGTTGTAAATGAATAATAGGTAGAATCAAGATGTAATTCTTCTCCAAGTTCATAAACTTCAAAATTTTGATATCCTTTTTTACCGTAATAGCCGATGTATTCTAATGCCAGGACAAATGAATCAACTACAATTGTATTTATGTTTCCAAAATCTGGATTAAATCCTTCCAGTCTGAATTGAGTATAAATTTCTGCATTTACATTGCCGAAAACGGGATCAACATATGACCCAAGTAGTCCGAAGGCTGCATTATCGGTAATAATTGAATCATCCAGATAATTGTAAGTTTTTAAAGAGAAAGTGTCAATTCCTGCAGAAAGTAACAATTGATCTTGATCAATATTGTTTTGTCCAATTGGACTTTCCTTCTTTTTACAAGAAAATACAACTACCAAGCACATTAAAAAAGTAGCGGAAAGGACAATGCCTTTCCGCCACAAAAATGGGTTTTTATTCATCATTTTATATAAGGACTTCTGCTTCAATTACTCTATCCAAAAATGCCGAAACTTCTTTAACTTGATGCTCTTCAGCAACATAATCTAACTTTTCACATTGTGCTTCGTCAAATATCGCCTTCAATTTCGGGTCTATATCATTACTTCCAACGCTCAAACCGTCAACATATTTTGCTGCAATTCGAGAAATATTTTCAAAAGAAGTATCCGCAAAGTCATTTGTGACATCTTCTTCGAATCCGTCAAATTTAAGTTTTTCAGCTAGTCGCGCATCCCAATTATTGTTAAAGCCCTCATTGTACATATTGTAAACCACTTTCGTTTCTGCAAAATGCGGATCGTTTTTATACAATTTCTTGATATACAATGGCATTAATGAAGTCATCCAGCCGTTACAGTGGATAATGTCTGGTTGCCAACCTAATTTTTTAACTGTTTCTAGAACACCGCGACAGAAAAACATAGAACGTTCGTCGTTGTCATTGTGTTCTTTTCCATCGTTATCAACTAATGTACTTTTTCGTCTAAAGTATTCGTCATTATCAATAAAATAAACTTGCATTCGAGCTGCAGAAATAGATGCAACTTTGATTATTAATGGATGATCAGTATCATCTATGATTAAGTTCATTCCTGATAATCGAATAACTTCATGAAGTTGATGTCTTCGTTCGTTAATCACACCGAATCGTGGCATAAATGCACGAATTTCTTTTCCTCCTTCTTGAACACCCTGCGACAAACTTCTCGCCGTTAATCCAACTTCTGATTTGGGTAAAAATGGCGATATCTCTTGCGAGATAAAAAGTATTTTCTTTTTCTCCATGAAATTTTAATTGGTAAAACCGACTACAAAAATATAGAAAAAAAAGCGGAACTTCAACAAAAACAAATAGTTTTGTCTTTCTCAATACGTGTAAAAATGAAGGATGGAGCTGTATTCACAACAGTTGAATCATTGCAAAGCAGACTAAAAAGTTCAAGCAGTTCGACTGAAACAGCGTTGGTTCCGACAATGGGAGCATTGCATGATGGACACTTGGACCTCGTTCGTAAAGCATTGGAAATTACCGATCAGGTTGTAGTGAGCATCTTTGTGAACCCAACTCAGTTCAACTCAAAGGAGGATTTGGAAAATTATCCAAGAACATTAGAAAACGATCTTAAATTGTTAGAATCTGTTGGGAAAGTAATTGTTTTCGCTCCAACAGTAGAGGAAATGTATCCTCCAGATTTCGAGAAAATTAAAATTGATTTGGGAGATATCGCAAATGTAATGGAAGGGAAATTTCGACCTGGGCACTTTGAAGGCGTAGTGAATGTTGTTCATCGTTTCTTTCAAATTATTTCGCCAAATTATGCCTTGTTCGGTGAAAAAGATTTTCAGCAGCTTGCGGTTATTCAGCGAATGGTTGAGGAAATGAGGTTATCGGTTCAAATTATTCCATGCCAAACGATAAGAGAAGTCAGTGGATTAGCAAGAAGTAGCAGAAATCAACGCTTAACTGAACTTCAAAAGGAACAGGCATTAGTGATTGTTGAAACAATGAATTATGCCAATCAGAACAAGGGTGAACTTACCCCAATAGAATTAAAAAATCTTGCAATAGACTATTTTAATCAAGGTGAACTTGAATTGGAATATTTGGATATTGTTGATGCCAAAACGCTTCAATCTTTGAATGAATGGAATTCGGATTCTAGAATATGCATTGCAGCATATTGCGGTGAAGTTCGATTAATTGACAATATGGAAATCAACTAAATCGAGTTGGTTATTAAAAAAACTCTAAATTTGCACCGCAATCAAACAAGAAAATGTTAGTACAAGTTGTAAAATCAAAAATACATAGGGTTTCTGTTACTCAGGCAGACCTTAACTATATTGGAAGCATTACAATCGATGAAGATTTAATGGATGCTTCAAATATGATTGAAGGCGAACGTGTTCAAATCGTCAATATTAATAATGGTGAGCGACTAGAAACCTATACCATAAAAGGAGAGAGAGGAACCGGAACGATTTGTTTGAATGGTCCTGCGGCTCGCCGTGTTGCCGTTGGAGATAAAATAATTATAATAGGATACGGATTTATGGATTTTGAAGAGGCAAAGTCGTTTAAACCGTCATTGGTTTTCCCAAATGAAGAATCAAATTTAATAGACTAAATTGTTGAAGAAAGTTCTAATAAAAAGTCTGAAAATAGGTTTACCAATTGCAATTGGGATCTATTTATCATGGTACTTTTTTTCAGGATTGACGGATAAACAATTGGAGCAAACAAAAAATGCATTTTATAATGCGAATTATTTTTGGGTGTTTTTGAGTTTGTTCGTTTCTTTTTTATCGCATGTTAGTCGCTCATACCGTTGGTTGTTTTTGCTGGAAACAATGGGTTATAAACCAAAATTCAGTAATGCGTATCACGCTGTAATGTCTGGTTATGTTATCAACTTTACTGTTCCTCGATCAGGAGAAATAGCTCGAGCTGGATTATTGGCTTCTTACGAAAAAGTACCGTTTGAAAAGGGATTTGCGACGATAGTTGTGGAACGAGTAGTTGACGTGATAATGCTAGGAATTGTAGTGCTCATTTCTGGGTATTTACAAACCGATTCAGAAGCGTTTAATAAAATTACTCAGTCTGAAGAAGGAGGCTCAAGTAACTTAATTTGGTACATTTTTATTGGAATGGTTGTTTTCGGCACAGTGGGACTGGTGTTCTATTTCAAAAACAAAAAAATCAAAGCTTTTGTAAACGAAAAATTATTGGGTTTTTACGATGGGCTAAAATCCATTTGGACGATGAAAAAGAAATGGGCATACATCTTTCACACAGTTTTTATTTGGGTGTGTTATGTAGGTTCAATTTGGATTGCAGCTCTTGCATTTGAAGAAACGAAGGAGATAACAATTGGATGCATTTTCGGAATGTTTGTTGTCGGTGCTGCGGCAATTTCCTTATTACCAGGTGGAATAGGAGCTTATCCAGCTTGGCTAACAGCGGTATTGTTAATCTATGGAATTGACTTTGCGGGATTTGGAATATTTACATGGGTTGGACAAACGTTAATGTTGGTCATTCTCGGATTAATTTCATTATTTTTGATTCAACGTCAACCTAAATTTGAAAAATAAACTTAACTACTATGAATTATCCAATGAGAAATCGTTTTGAGCACATGCAACATAAAATTGTTGATCTAACTGGTGCTGAACGCCAAGCTAAAATGTGGAAATTAAAAGCAAACAAAATTGTTTTCACAAATGGTTGTTTCGATATTTTGCATCAAGGTCATGTGACTTACTTAGCTGGAGCAGCTGAATATGGAACAAAATTAGTTGTTGGATTAAATTCGGATGCTTCTGTAAAGAAACAAGGAAAGGGGGACAATCGACCAGTTAACGCTGAGGAAGCAAGAGCGATCGTTTTAGCAGGTTTAGGCTGTGTGGATATGGTTGTGATTTACGATGATGAAACGCCGTTGGAATTAATTAAAATGCTTGAACCGGCTGTTTTAGCAAAGGGAGCAGATTACGATGCAAGCGAAACAAATGTGTCATCCAAAAAGTACATCGTTGGTTCGAAAGAAGTAAAAGCGATGGGAGGTGAAGTCATTGCAGTCCCTTTGGTGGAAGGATTCTCAACAACTGCGATTATTGAGAAGTTGAATGGTTAACCTTTGACTAAACTCTTTCCTGTCATTTCTTTTGGTTGCTGAACATTCAATCGGCTCAAAATAGTTGGAGCAATATCGGCTAAAATCCCGTTGTTCAATTTTGCATTTTTATCGTCTGTAACCAAAATCACCGGAACAGGATTCAATGAGTGTGCTGTATTAGGACTTCCGTCTGGGTTTATCGCATAATCGGCATTTCCATGATCTGCAATCACGATGAATTCATATTCCTTTTTTAAGCCTGCTTCAACGACAGATTGCAAACAGGAATCAATTGTTTCCACGGCTTTCACGATGGCTGAATACACACCGGTATGTCCAACCATGTCAGGATTAGCAAAGTTTAAGCAAATGAAATTGGGCGTATTAGATTCAATTTCATTGATAATTGCATCTCGCACTTCAAATGCACTCATTTCGGGCTGTAAATCGTAAGTCGCAACTTTTGGTGAGTTGATTAACAAACGCGATTCACCTTTAAATTCGTTTTCTCTTCCTCCACTAAAAAAGAAAGTAACATGTGGATATTTTTCTGTTTCGGCAATACGCACCTGCGTTTTATTATTGTCTGAAAGTACTTCTCCTAACGTTTTTTGAAGGTTATCTTTTTCAAAAATAACATTCACATTTTCAAACGTACTGTCGTAGTTGGTCATCGTATAATAATCCAAAGCTAAACGATGCATGTTGTACTCGTGAAAATCTTTTTGCGTTAAAGCAATGGATATCTCTCTAGGCCGATCCGTACGAAAATTAAAGGAAATAACAACATCTCCAGCTTCAATCATTCCATTAGAGTCAATTATTGCTGGTTCGATAAATTCGTCGGTTATGTTTTTGTTGTACGATAACTCAACGGCTTGACTTGCAGAAGAAATTGATTCTCCTATTCCATTTACCATGGCATCATATGCTTTTTTTACGCGTTCCCAACGGTTATCTCTATCCATAGCAAAATAACGACCTACAACAGAAGCAATTTTTATAGATGTTCCAGAAATGTTTGCCTCTAATTCGTTAATAAACTGTAAGCCGCTTTTTGGGTCACAATCACGTCCATCGGTAAATGCATGAATATATGCTTTTTCGATACCGTGATCTTTAGCCATTTTATTCAAAGCGTACAAATGTTCCTGTGAACTATGCACGCCACCATTGGAAACCAATCCGATGAAATGTATTTTACAATTTTTTTCTTTGGCTGATTCAAATGCTTTTTTTAGAGTAGAATTCTCAAAAAACTCTCCTTCACGAATGGATTTGTTTATTCGCGTTAATTCTTGATAAACAATTCTTCCAGCGCCTATATTCAAATGTCCTACTTCAGAATTTCCCATTTGTCCATCAGGTAAACCAACATCTTCTCCACTAGTCCCTAATGTTGCGTTTGGATAGTTTCGCACCAATGTGTCCATGAATGGCGTTTGTGCGTTGTATATTGCATCAGATTTAGATTTGTCACCAATTCCCCATCCGTCCAAAATGATTAATCCTATGTTATTTGCCATGATTGAATGTAATTCTAAAGTTAATTCCATTGGGAATATTGTCTTCACAAACAATAGTACCGTTGTGCATTTTCACCAATTGAGAAACGATAAATAATCCCAAACCAGTACCTTTCTGCGTTCTAACTTCTTCATTTCCAACTCGGAAAAATTTTTTGAAGATTTCTGACTTTAATTCCTTTGGAACGCCTGGTCCAAGATCTTTTACACCGAATTCAACTTGGGAGTTGTTTTTGGAACTATAAAGTGTAATGGGTTGTTGATTTCCAGCGTATTTTAAAGCGTTCTCTATCAGGTTATTGAAGATAGTTTCTAACATAAAACGATCGGCAAATACTTCAATTTTAGTATCAATATCAATTTCGATAACCGACTTGTCCAAAAGTGTATTGTATCGTTCTTGAATTGTCGAAATGAGATGTCCCAAATCGATTGTTTCCTTTTCTAAAATCATACGATTATTCTCTAATCTCGTTGCATTTAAGATGTTGTCAATCATTCGTTCTAAACGCACGTTTTCATCAATGGCTTTTTTGAGAAGGTCCTCGGTTTGTTCCTTTGAAAGATCACGTTTTTTGATGGTTTGCAGATAGAGTTTATTCGCTGCCAAAGGTGTTTTTAACTCATGTGTCACTGAAAGTAAAAAGTTGTTTTGACGTTCAGAAAGCTTTAGTTCTTTACCAATAGAACGCCGTATTTGCCAAATACCAATCAATAAGAGTAATAGAAAGACAGCACCTTCACCAATAATCATTGCAATACGATTGGAAACTGGTTTTGAAGATTGACTTACAACTTCGGTAAGTTCAATTAAATGATAGCCCCACCAAACAAATTGTACAACAACATACACGCTTAAGACATAAAATATGAGAGCTGTACGTTTATTCATGTCGTTTTGTTAATAGGCGCGTTCGTTCTTTCCCTCTTTCCAATTCATAAAGGCCTTATTGACTACTTTATTTCCACCCGGTGTTGGGTAATTTCCAGTAAAGTACCAATCGCCTTTGTTATTAGGGCATGCTAAATGTAAATTTTCTACAGTTTGATAGATAATTTCAACTTCGGCATTAATCATTTCTGGGCGGAGTAATTGACTGATTTTTGCAGAAATTTCCTCGTTGGTAAATGGTAAATAAATTTCCTGAACGTAATTTTTGATTTGTTCTTTTGGTAGGTTTTCTTGGTCTTTACATTTCTTGTAAACGTCATCAATTACACTTGTCAAATTGCGCTCTTTCAACAATTCGATTGCTGCTTCAAATGCGATGAAATCTCCCATTTTTGCCATGTCAATTCCATAACAATCTGGGTATCGAATTTGAGGTGCAGAAGAAACAACAACAATTTTCTTAGGCTCTAAACGGTCTAATATTCGTAAAATTGATTGTTTTAGGGTCGTACCTCGAACGATACTATCGTCAATTATAACTAGATTATCTTTTTTTCGTTTTACACTGCCGTAAGTAATATCATACACATGAGCTACTAAATCATCACGAGAATCATCTTGTGTAATAAACGTTCTAAGTTTTGCGTCTTTAATCGCGATTTTTTCGATTCGCGCTCTTTTTAATAAGATTTCACGTATATCGTCTGGATTCGGAGTTGGTCCTAAATCAATAATTTTACCAATCTTCTCTTCATTCAAATGGTCCTCCAATCCTTTAATCATTCCGTAAAACGAAACTTCAGCTGTATTTGGAATAAATGAAAAAACAGAGTTATCTAAGTCATTATCAATAGATTCTATGATTTGAGGAACAATGTTTTTCCCTAATTGTTTGCGCTCTGTATAAATATCTTCATCGCTTCCTCTAGAAAAATAAATTCGTTCAAATGAACATTTCAATTCTTCCTTCGGCTCATTGATTAAAGTTTCTTTAATTGATCCATTTTTCTTAATGATCAAAGCATGACCTGGTTTCAATTCTTGAATCTCTTCCGTTTTCAAGTTGAACGCAGTTTGAATTACTGGACGTTCAGAGGCCACAACACAAACTTCATCGTCTTCATACCAAAAAGCCGGGCGTATTCCACTTGGATCTCTCAAAACAAAAGCATCTCCATGTCCTAACAAACCAGCCATAGCATATCCTCCATCCCAATCTTCTGAAGCACGTTTTAATATTTTTTCAATATCTAATTTTTCAGCTATTTTCGAATAGATGTCTGCATTCGAATATCCTTGAGGTTTAAGTTGATTGTACAATTCATCATTTTCACCGTCCAAGAAGTGACCAATTTTTTCAAGAACTGTAACAGTATCCGACTTTTCCTTAGGATGTTGCCCAACATTTAATAAAACATCGAATAATTCGTCAACGTTCGTCAAGTTAAAATTTCCAGCCACCACTAAATTCCTAGTAATCCAGTTGTTTTGACGTAAAAAAGGATGACAACTTTCGATGGAATTTCTACCGAAAGTACCGTATCTTAAATGTCCTAAAAACAATTCTCCTGTAAACCCAGCATTTTTTTTCAAGTAGTCAACATCTTTCAATAATGCAGGATTCTCATCTTCCAATGCACGGAATTTCCCATTGATATAATCGAAAATATCTTGAATCGGTTTACTATCAATAGATCGGTAACGAGAAATGTATCGCTCACCTGGAGACATATCGAATTTAATATTAGCAACACCAGCACCATCTTGTCCACGATTGTGTTGTTTCTCCATCAATAAATGCAATTTGTTTAGGCCATAAAAAGCCGTCCCGTATTTGTCAAGGTAATATTGAAGAGGTTGTTTTAATCGTAAAAGCGCTATTCCACACTCGTGTTTAATTGGATCACTCATGGTAAGACGATATAAATTGAGTACAAATTTACATATAAAAAACCGACCTATTGAAGCAATTTGGAGGATACTTTTATTGAATTTTGCGAGGCAACTTTTTTGTTGCTAAAACGATTTAATAATATATAGTGATGTAAACCGTTTAACTTATTGATTTAACGGTCATTTAAAACATTTTTAAAAGTTGTAACTTTAAGGCTTATATGCTTAAACATTATTCATTTGTTAGTCTCTTTGTTTTGCTTTGTACATACGTGCAAGGGCAAGGTGTTTGGATGCATCCGAATGAAGGTCAATGGGACGATAGAATTGAATATAAATTAGACATCGATTATGGAGAAATTTTAATCGAAAAAGATGGATTTACTTATCATTTGTTTGATTCAAAGATTAAACATCATGATCATGAGGAAGAAAATCACGCTTCGGAGGCAGTTAAATTCCATACAATTTCTTCAAAGTTCCTTGGTTCGAAATGGGAGAATACGAGGGTAGAGGAAAATCCGTCAACGCATTATAGAAATTATTTATTGGGTAACGATAAATCCAAATGGAAATCAAAAGTTTATGGCTTTTCAAAAGTACAATTCAAGGAGCTTTACGAAGGAATTGGATTAATCTTGAATACCGAAACGGATCAATTGAATTACTCATTTGAAGTATTGCCAGGAACTAATCCTGAAATTATTCAGCGTAAATTTGAAGGTCAAGATAGATTGGAAATCGATTCGGAGGGGAAATTACATATTCACAATCGATTCGGCGAAATAATTGAATCTTCTCCTGTAGCATGGAACGTTAAGGATGGAAAAAGAAAAATAGTTCCTGTTCAATTTAAAATAGAAAATTCAATTTTAGCATTTTCTTTCCCAGAAGGATATGATAAAAACCAAGTATTGATTATTGATCCAAACATTACATTTTCATCATTCACGGGTTCTACAGCGGATAACTGGGGAATGTCCGCAACACCTGATGATAACGGTAATTTGTTTGCAGGAGGAGTGGCGTTCTCAGCTGGTTATCCAACTTCTGTCGGTGTTTATGATCAAACTTTTAATGGAGGAGTCGTAGATGTAACTATTTTTAAATTTACCGCTGATGGAACTGGAATGATTTACTCTACTTATTTAGGTGGTGTAGGGTCTGAAACTCCTAACAGTATGGTTTGTGCTCCAAACGGCGAGTTGTTTATTTTTGGATTGACCTCGTCAAACAATTTCCCAATGGCAGGAACGCCCTACCGGAATACGTTTTCTGGAGGACCAAATGTTTCCGCTGATGCAAATGGCCTTGGATTCTCGCAAGGATGTGATTTATTCGTGGCAAGACTAAGCGCTGATGGAAGTACACTTTTAGCATCAACTTATATGGGCGGTACTTCCACAGATGGATTGAATATAAGCAGTTTGAAATATAATTATGGCGATCAATTTCGTGGAGAAATAGTCCTTGATAATTCAGGAAATGTTTATGTTTCATCAACTACGCGTTCAACTGACTTCCCAACAGTTAACGCCATTCAAACAACTTTGAGTGGCCCACAAGACGCTGTTGCTTTTAAAATGCCTTCAACGTTAAACACCTTACTTTGGTCAACTTACTTTGGTGGAACTGGAAGTGAAACTGGGAATTCAATTCAATTAAGCAGTTCTGGAGAGGTATATTTTGTAGGTGGAACGTCATCCTCGAATTTGGCATTAAGTGGTGGTCAAAGTTTGACCTATAACGGAGGGATTGCAGATGGATATGCGGTTCGCTTAAATGGTACAACTGGCGCGATGCTTTCCTCTACATATATAGGAATGACAGAATATGATCAAGTATATTGTGTACAGTTGGATATTGACGATAATGTTTATTTCTTGGGTCAAACAGAAAGCAACTGGCCAATTACACCTGGTCATTATGGTGTTGCTAATTCAGGACAATTTATACGAAAATATAATCCATCACTTTCTTCCATATTATGGACCACAATGGTTGGTGCTGGTACTGGTCATGTGGAAATTTCACCGACCGCATTCTTGGTCTCTGATTGCTATGACATTTACTTTTCAGGTTGGGGCGGCGAGTTGAACGTAGCTGATGGTCAAGCACTGAATTCAACGACCAACGGATTCCCAGTAACTGTTGATGCCTTTCAATCATCAACATCAGGAAGTAACTTTTATATATCTGTCTTGGATCAAGATGCTATGGCATTGAAGTATGGAACGTTTATGGGCGGAATTAATAGCCCGTACAATCATGTTGATGGTGGAACTTCCCGTTTTGATAAACAGGGACGAATCTATCATGCAGTTTGCGCGTCATGTGGTGCAACTACCACAGGATTTACAACTACGCCTGGTGTTTGGTCAACGACTGATAACGGACCGAATTGCAATTTAGCAGCATTTAAATTCGAATTGAGCACGATTGATGCAATTGTCGCAGTACCTCAAACTGTAGTTTGTATCCCAGATCCAGTTGAATTCACCAACAACAGTTCGAATGGTAATTCCTTTTTCTGGGATTTTGGTGATAACACCACATCAACGGATGTCAACCCTTCTCATTTATATGCTAGTTCAGGAACTTATCAGGTAACCTTGGTTGTGTCGGATATAAATGGATGTTTCACTCCAGATTCTGTTGTTTTTGAGGTCGTAATTGGTGATTTTGAAGGTGGTGTAGTTCAACCTACTGCGCCAATTTGTCCCGGGGATCAATTTCAGTTTGAAGCGTATGGAGGATCGGTATATTCTTGGTCACCCGGTGTTTTTTTAGATGACTCAACAAGTGCAACGCCAATCGCAACTGTGAATCAAACAACAGATTTCATGATTATCATTTCGGATACATGTGGAATAGACACAGTTTATGTGACTTTACCTGTATATTTGGGAGCTAGTGATATATCCAACGACACAAGTATATGTTTGGGCAATTCGGTACAATTAAATGCGGGTGGAGGGGTTGCATATGAATGGACGCCAGCTACTTTTCTAGACGACCCATTTTCGTCAAGTCCGATTTCAACTCCAGATACAACAACTACCTATAGCGTAGAAGTCACAACTGCTAATGGATGTATTTTAACAGAAGAAGTAGAAATTACGGTATATTTTGTTTTGCCCGAACCAACTCTAATCGACACGGTTAATTTGTGCGTCAACAATTCTGTTTCGATAACTGCTTCCGGAACAGATATACAGACCTACAACTGGTATCCTACAACATTTATTAATCCAGTTAATACTGCAACAGTTAGTGTTAATCCACCAAATGATATGTGGTATTATTGTGATTTTGGAAATGCGTGTGGAGTTGTAACAGACAGTGTTTTTGTTGATGTAAGGGTACCAAATATTCAGGCTGGAAATGACACGATAATTTGTCCAGGAGAAACAGCCGAATTATGGTCAAGTGGGGGTAGCGCATATACTTGGACACCAAATAGTCATCAATTCATTTCTTTTGACACGATATCTGTTTTCCCGAACTCTGCCACTATTTATTATGTAACTGGAACAGATCAATTTGGTTGCGTAAGTGGGGATAGTGTGTTTGTTGATTTGTTTCCATTACCTATAGTTGATGCAGGCTTAAATGTTTATGCGTTTTATGGCGACGAAGTTCAATTAACAGCGACTAGCCCTCAGAGTGGTTCATTTATTTGGAGCCCCAGTGAAACCTTAACTTGCGGAAACTGCGCGAATCCAATTGCTGAACCGAATAGAGAAACGGTTTATACTGTAACAATAACAGATCAAAATGGATGTCAATCGTCGGATATTGTTACGATTTTTTATGACATAACGATTTATGTGCCCAATACGTTTACACCAGATCAAGATGAATTCAATCAAACCTTCATGATGTATGGAGGAAACATTGAAGAGTTTCATATGATGATATTCGATAGATGGGGAGAATTGATTTTCGAATCGTTCGATATGAAGTATGGCTGGGACGGTACGTACAACGGACTTTTATGCCAGGATGGAACATACATTTGGAAAATTGACCTGGAAGATGCTTTTGATGGTAAAAAGCAGTTGGTTGGTCATGTAAATTTAATTAGGTAGCACAACCAACTATTAAACGTTTAAGTTTAAAGAGTAAGTAGTTTACTCAAAGTTTAAATTGCACTAAGAAATTCAATTAAACAAATCTTTCGTCAACTTCCATGACGTGAGAACAGCTTTTACAAGTTCTAAGTTCTTCAGAATTATAGAATTCTTTAAAACGCGATTGAAAATCATTTTCAATATCTCTTAAAGGAAATTTGAACTCATGTAATTTGTGATTACATTCATCACAGAACCACATTAAACCATCCACCATTTCCGTTCCTTTACGAACTTTCTCTATTACAAGTCCTACAGTATTGGCACCGCGAACAGGGTTGTGCGGTATATTACTTGGTAAAAGGAAAATATCACCTTCCTTAATTTGCACTTCTCTTGCTTTTCCGTTCTCTTGAATTTTAACTGTAATATCTCCTTCAAGTTGGTAAAACAATTCTTCACTCTCATTAAAGTGGTAATCTTTACGGGCATTTGGACCTCCAACTACCATAACAATAAAATCACCTGCTTCGATAAATAGACATTTGTTGTTTACAGGTGGTTTCAACAAATCACGATTTTCATTGATCCATTTTTGAAGATTGAACGGTGCTAACATATTTATATTGATTTGATAGAGATTAAAAGTACAAGATATTATTTGTCTTTGAAAACTCAAAGTGTATTTATTTAATGATAAAAGGTTTAATCGTATTAAAACGAGAAAGAAGTCATATAATATGTGACAACTTTTAGTTCTAGACTGAGGTAAAAAATAATGAGTAACAAGAGTTTGGCGCAAAAAAAAAGGGAGACCGAAGCCTCCCTTTTCCTAATATAAATCTAATTATTGTTTAATAATTCTGAATGTTTTTTCAGCTTCAGTATTATAAACTCTAATCATATATACTCCTGGCTCTAGTTTGTCTAATGAAATCTCAGTAGTAGTTGTCCCGTTGATTGCAGCAACTTTCGCTGAAAGAACTTGACCTTTAACATCTAATAATTCATAGCTAAACGTTTCAGAAGAACTAGCGTTTGAAATAAATACCAATCCGTCAGTTGGGTTTGGATATACATTCATATCTCCAAATACTAACTCTTGAATATCTAAGTAATCACATGTTCCAACAGTAACTAAGATGTTTGAAGTATCATTTGGACAAACTCCATTTGAAACGATATAATCATAGTTAAAAGAACCTGGGATATTTCCGGTTGTAATAGAAACGTTTGTAGGGTTGTTTGATGGGTTATACCATTGACCACCTAAATCAACATTTCCAGATAAACCTGATAACAAGTAAATAGGCTCATTTCTACAAGCAGTTATTGTTCCATCAACACCTGCCGAAGAAGGAGGGAAGATAGTCAACGTAGCGAACGTAGTATCTGTTGCACAAGGCGTTTTCACAATGTAGTGGAAGTCAAATGTACCAGCTGGTAAAGCTGAAACAGATACAATTGAACCATTCAATACACCAGGGTTTTGAGCAAACGTCCAAGTTCCGAAGTCTTCACCTTTAGTAACGATTGTGTTCAAGTCAAATGTTCCGTCTAAACGACAAACATCAGAAGAACCATCAATACCAGGGTTCAACGTACAAGGCATGAATCTTACATAATCAACACCGTTAGCACCTCCCCAGTTATTAATTCCTTCGAATGCAATTTGGGTTGTTGTATCAGCGATAAACAATGTATCAGTCACCCATACGTTAGCAGCAGCTGTGTAATGTGCTTCTTGAGTCCATACAGAAGATGATCCAATAGAATAAACCTTTGTCTCATTTTGATCTCCAAAATCTACAGGTTGCGTATATGAGAAAATCATAGCCACACTATCTTGTCCTGAGAAATCAAAACGTGGACTTTCCAATTTAGTAATCGGTGTTGCACCACCTGAAGGCCCTACGCTTACAAAACGTGCGTTTTTAGTACCTTCGAAGGCAGTTGTTACAGTGACAGTAGATCCTGTTTCATATGTCCAATCTGCAGCTCCAACTTCTTGGTTGTTGATCCAACAAACACGAGTAGGAGAGTTGTCTTCGAACGTTTCAACGAATGGGAATGTATAAATTCCACAATCTGTAGTCCAGTTAACCATATCCCATGAACCAGTTGTTGTTCCAGCTCCACAATTTGCAGAAATATACACATCATAGTTCGTGTTACCGTCTAAACCAGTAATGATTGCGAAAGTATCCATCGCTTGAGTAGAACCGATTTCAGTTCCTGTTCCAGGAGTAAATCCAGGTAATCCCCATTCTACGTTCCATTCTGTTTCATCACCATTAGCATTCCAAGAAACTTGACCACCATTATCAGTGATATCTTCCATGTAAGAGTCTGAAGGAGCACCAGCTTCACCAACTACTAAAGTATAGGTTGCACTAGTTCCGCCTAAATCATCCATAACAACTACGCTATATGTTCCAGCCATTAAATCTGTTGGTATTGCACCAAATCCAGCACCATCAACATTAACTGTAAATGGACCAGTTCCACAAATAACATTGGAAACAACAAATGAACCATTAGGAGCATTATTACATGAAGCATCCACAGCAGTTAATTCAACGTTAACGTCATTTACATTTACAGTAACCAATGTACGATCAACACTGTAACATCCACCAGCTATAGCTCCTGCGTAGAATTCATATGTACCAGCAGCTGCTGGTGAAGGCAACAATGTTGTTCCAACAGATTCAAAAGGAGATCCTGTTCCTTCTAAGTTTCCATTTGTAGCCATATCATACCATTCAACAGTTGTTACTGGTAAAGTGTAAGAAATTGCTATAGACCAGTCATTTAATGTTCCTGTATCTCCTCCTAAGTCATCAGCAACTCCTAAAGTCCAAGTTCCATTTGGAGTTGAGAACAACGTTGTTAAATTACCTTCTGGTAAGTATGTCCCTGTAAAAGGAGCTGTTCCTGCAGTAACAGCAGTAACGCCATTATTACTGAAAACGGTATTAACATAATTGTCACCAGAACCACCGTTGTCAGTAGACAATTCGATAGTTGTTGCATTAGGACCTGTTAATGTAATGTCTACATCAGAATCCCAAGTGTGCGTAATATTCACAGTTACGGAAACATCTGTAATTACAGCACCAGCTGGAACCGAAGAAATAATTAAGTCACTAGAAATACCTGCTGTAGGTGCACTATCAGGTATTGGAATGTTAACTGCGCCAGATGCAACAGAAGCAGTTCCTGAACCAGCAGCTGTTGCCTCTATAAGTTGAGTTGTTGCTCCAGAGCAAACAAAATATTCATCCACAGTTGCCGTTGGTGCTTCTGGAATAAATGAATCTGTTGTTCCAATTACCAAAACAATTGGATTAGATTGCAACATTGCAGCATCTTCAATAACTACTGAATAAGTTCCAGCAGTCAAATTTGTTGGAATTGCTCCAAATGTACCGCCATCAACTGAATAAGTAAATGGAGCGGTTCCACATGAAACAGTACCTAGAGCAAATGATCCATTAGAGTATCCAGTACACGTTTCATCAATTGGAGTTAATGTAGCATTTACATCTAAAACATTAACCGTAACCAATGTTCTTGAAGTACTTTCACAAACACCGTCCATAGTAGATGCATAGAATTCGTAAGAACCATTTGAAGAAGGATCAGCTAAAACTGAATTTCCGATACAATCGAAAGGACTTCCTGTACCTAATTGAGTGCCGGCTGAAGCAGCATCGTACCAGTTTATGTCCGCAGGCATTGAGTAAGTTATTACTAATTGAACGGCTCCAAATAGCGCATCATCAACACCACCATCATCAAAAGTTTCTGTTAAATCTAAATTTAAAGTACCTCCTGTTGTTGGGAAACCAGCTAAGTTAATAGGTGCTGGATCGGGCGTAATTAATCCTCCAGATCCCAAAGTAGAAATTTGAGTTGGTGCTAATGTGTGCATTCCAGATAATCCAACACGAATTTCACTTCTCCATGAACCATTCGTTGCAGAAACATTTGTCATTTGCAATTGAGCAGAGACAATTGTAGCACCTGCAGGTAAAGCAGGAACAACAATAGGATAAGTGTTCCCAGCACCTGTTGAAATTAAATTAGTTCCAAAAGATGTATTCTGAACAGTTGTTAATGAAGAAGCTGGCGCAGTCGCAGCAATGTCAAAGTCAGACAATCCACCACAAATATCGTATACTGAGGTTGAAGCAGTTGGCGCAGCTGGCACAGCTGTTTGAACTGTTACCGCTAAACTTGATGTTGGAGACCAGCATGAATTTGAAGCATCGAATGCTGACACATAATATGTTCCAGTTGAAGTGGCAGTTAATGGTGTTGTTGCAACATCAGTTGCAGCAATATCTGTTGTTGCCGTTCCATTCGCTACTGTTTGCCAGTAGTAAGAAACGTTTGCATCACCAGTTAACACAGATGATAACTGAGACCCAGTTGTCACACATGAAGGGTTAATATCTGCTGTTGGAGCAGCCGGAGTTACAGCAACAGGAATAGAACTAATTGCAATTGAAGATGATGTTGCAGACCATACATCAAAAACAGTATTATAAGCACGAGCATAGTATGTACCATTGTTCATTACGTTATAACTTACTGAAGTAGGATTGGCAGTCGAAGTTCCAGTCGCATTTGTGCCTTGCCAGTACCAAGTAACATCTGGATCCGTAGGTGTTGTAGCAATTTCAATATCCGTACCTGTCACACAATTT
The DNA here is from genome assembly GCA_913059205.1 of uncultured Flavobacteriales bacterium. Lineage (GTDB taxonomy): Bacteria > Bacteroidota > Bacteroidia > Flavobacteriales_D > Crocinitomicaceae > UBA4466. The sequence continues at coordinate 29,314 of CAJXRM010000010.1, read as the reverse complement.
GGAGATCCAGCAACTTCTGTTGGAGTTGGAGGAGCTGCCGGTGCAGCCATCCAGCTGTACATTTGACCTGTCGCAGGTTTCACTGCGAGTGTGTTAGTTGAAACAGTTGTGCTTCTTGTTGGAGCAGCACTTACATCTTGCAATGAAATGAAGTCAGTAGGAGCAAGACCAATTAGTCCAATACTTGCAGAACCGGTGTTAACTGCAGCGGCTTCCTGTTGATAAATATAATCTATTCTACCAGTTGCTTCCGACAATTTAACTTGAAAAGAAATTACAGCTGCATTTGCAAGGTAACGCCATTCCATGTTACTGAACTCAATCGTCAACACTTGATTTGGAGCAGTACCACTTAATTGGTAGGTAACACCAGCAGTACACTGAAGATCATCCCATAAAGGAGCAAGTCCAGGACGTTGTGAAGCAGTAGTGGTTGCTAAATTGTTTGCAGCAGTGGTTGCACCTGCACCAAAATAAACCGCACCATTTGATGACACTTTAAATGTGGTGAAACTGACACCTCCATACATGAAATTAAAACCAATAGGTAACGCTGCAGATAAATTGTCGTCAGCGGTTAGTGTCAAGCCAGAGGACGTCCCACCAACTAATGGCGTATAGGCTCCACTCGAAGCAGAAAAACCATACGTGTTTACAACTTGTGCATTCACACTTAACAATGCTGTTAAGCTAAAGACACAAAAAAACACCCAGGTTTTAAAAAGGTAATTTTTTTTCATAATTCAATTTTTGATTAATATAATATTAATATTCTGGGCAAAGGTAAGCTTATATTTTATCGTGACAAAAAAAACGTACATGAACTAATGTTAAAAGCGAATTATTTAACAAATCTGAATTTCTGGTGATTGAATTTGGTTTTTGAATGAGCATAGCGACGAAATGATTATTTTTGACGATAAAACTAATATAGGAATGGAATTAGCAGGAAAACACGCATTAGTTTGCGGAAGTTCACAAGGAATTGGACTATCAGCAGCTAAGTTAATGGCAGAAAGAGGCGCAAAAATTACTTTAGTAGGAAGAAATGAAATTAAAATTACTGCAGCGATGCGTTCTTTACATTCATCGGAAGGGGTGCACCATGATTTTATTATTGCTGATTTTTCTGAACCAACCCAAGTAAAGAGTGCAGTTGTAGATTACTTGAAAAATGGAAATGAACCTACAATTCTTGTAAACAATACCGGTGGACCTAAAGGTGGATTAATAATAGATGCTGATATTTCTGAATTTACAGCAACATTTAATCAACACTTGGTATGCAACCATATTTTGGTTCAAGCGCTTGTTCCAATAATGAAAGTTAAGGGAGAAGGAAGTATTATTAATGTAATTTCTACTAGTGTCAAACAACCATTGAATGGTCTGGGAGTCTCAAATACTATCCGTGGAGCTGTTGCAAATTGGAGTAAGACGTTGGCAAATGAACTGGGTCAATTTAATATCCGTGTGAATAATGTGCTTCCTGGTGCAACAGGCACAAGCCGTTTACAAGAAATAGCAGAAGCTAAATCCGCGAAAAGTGCTCAAAATGTGGCAGAAGTATTCGAGGAAATGGCGAAGCAATCTCCTATGCAACGTATTGCTAAACCGGAAGAAATAGCAGAGGCTATCGCTTTTTTAGCTTCTCCTCGAGCATCATACATTAATGGAATTAATATTCCTGTAGATGGTGGAAGAACCAAATCACTTTAATGCGATTAGTTCTTTTTTTGGCTTTAATTTCCTTTGCTTGTGAACAAAAGTCAACGTCATTTGAAACGTGCTCACTGCAGGGTGTTAATCATTTAAAATCGAATAGAATATCGTGTATTGATCCACTTTTGATTTCTCAAGTGGAATTTTCGAATGGGTGTTCCTATAAATTGATTCAAGGAAAAATTAGGTTAAATAACGAGAAACATAGTTTTACTATTCTAACCGATTCGACCAAAGTTGTTGAACACAAGTTTCCTTTGGTAGATTTAGATTCAAGTCAATATCGTTGTAAAATAAATTACACGAATTCGAAAATAATTGAGATAGAATGGTTTAAAAAAGACCGACGGCTCTTTTTACGAAAAAAATTACCTGAGTGAATTCACATGTCCTATTAATTGCTTTTCCCTACCAGAGTTTGTAGTGAAATCAATTTTATAGGTATAGGTTCCATCTGGAATCACTGCACCGTTATACGTACCATCCCATACAAAACGAGGATCATCACCTTCAAAAATCAGTTCGCCCCAACGATTGAAAATTTTGACATTCAATTGGCGAATTCCAATAACGCTAACTTTAAAAGTTCCATTAAATTCATCTTCATCTGGTGTGAAAGTATTTGGAACATATATGTACCACTCTTCCTCGATGTAAACTGGCTTTTGAATGGTGTCTTTACATCCTTTCCAATCCGTTGCGATTAGTGTAACCAAATAAGATCCATATTCGTCATATGTGTTATTTGGATGTACTTCGGTTGAAAACTGACCATCTCCGAACTCCCATTCATATGATATTGCATCCTGTGATAAATTTTGGAATCGAATTGGAACATCATTAAAAACTAGTCCACTTGATATTGTGAAATCAGCGATTGGGGCTTTAACAATAATTTCTACACCATCTTCTACTGTGAAGGTTTGACATTCATCTGAAACACTAACAATATATGTTGTTGTTGAAGATGGAGTAACCCAAACACTTTGAGTTGTTTCGCCACTATGGAACCATTCGTAAAAATATTGCCCATAACCACCAGTTGGTTGAACTGAAATTTCGGTTGAATCTCCAGGGCAAATCTCCACAGTAGGACTCATTTCCAACACTAGTGGAGGACTTAATATTGTATAAACAATATCAGCCGATGTTTCTTGTCCACATACATCCGATACCGTAATAGTATATGTTGTAGTAGTAGATGGAATTGCGGTGTACTCACTATTTGTAGATAAATTAGGTGAGCCAGCAGTAGACCATTGATATGTATACGGAGCCAATCCTCCAGATGCATTCGATTCCAGTAAAAATGGAACATAAGGGCAAATATCTTCCAAGTCTGGTGTTTGGTTCAATTCCAATGGTGGGTATACTGGTACAACAACTTGGTAATTTGCAGTAATTGTTGCTCCCAAACAGGCGTCCGTTACATCAACAGAATAATTCTGTGTTGCATTTGGTGAAACAAATATTGATGGTGTTGTTTCACCTGTGCTCCATAAATAAGTATATGGAGGAGAACCGCCGGAAGCATTAGCAAAAATTTCAATTTCTTCACCTGGACATGTAATTTCTTCACCTGTGATATCAACTAAAACAGGGTTAATATCATCTATTCCCAAATTCAGGACAAACTCTGCTGGATTTCCGCATGGGTCTGTATAAGGCAGAGTAAGAATAATTGTTTCTAATCCTTCCGCTAGCCCATCTTCAAAAGCGGTATAAGAAAATTGAACTTGAGTTACACCTGCAGGAAAAGTGATGGATGGTGGAATATTGGTGTAGTCTACTCCTTCCGTGGCTGTACCTGAAACAACAATAGGTAATGTCAATGGTAAGTTTGAGTCTTGTTGTCCTCTAGTCAAAGTAACAATCGTTTCTACACATCCTTCAGCAGCGATATCAGGATTTCCAAAAAGCTCTTGAGATAATGAATGATCAATTTCAAGTGGTGTTTTAGAAGTCAAACTATTCGCTTCAAGAAAAATACCAGAATCCCATACAGGATCTCCTGCATCAGCAATTGAAATTATTAAACGATACGTTTCACCACATTGAACTTTTGATTTAGCAGTTAAAACTGTTGTAAAGCCATCGTACTGGATTGTCGAACCTCCGTTGTTGTTGACGTAATACTGACTGTTTAAAGGGCCAAAACTGGTTCCTTCAACATTGGTTCCACTGGAGTGAACATTGTAAATAGCTACTGGTTGACCATTTGGAAGTTTTGCTATGTTTTGCTGCCCACCTGGAATTCCTGGACCTGCAATAAAAAACGCGAAAGCATCATTGTATCCCTGAGAATGATTTACATATTCCAAATATTCCTCAGAACCAAAAACATATCTAAACTCAACAGAATCGGACATCGGTACAAAATCAAAAGAAACAATTGCGGCATTGAACGTTGGTGCTCCTGCGATTGCAGTCAGTGGACTATAAGGACCTGCACCATTATCCATTCCAGCGCCTTCTGAGTTATTTGGACCTTGGGGACCATCAGCTCCGTTAATTGTTCCAGTTGTAATTACCACGCCCGAAGCCAATCCAAGATTTGTATTATTCGCTGTGAAACTGCCAATTGCTGCCCCAGAACCAGAATACGAAATATTGGAAACCGTTACACCAGTTCCAAGTAAAACATTTTGAACTAAGTTCGCCGCTGTACTGGGCGTAGTTATAAGTTGTCCAAAAGAAACTAGTGGTGCAAAGATTAGAGATATGAGCGTTAATTTTTTCAATTCAATAAGTTAGACGTAAAAATATGAAAAACGTTTGCTTTAGTTTCTCTTATTTATCTAATGTTGAGGCATTTTATACATATTTAACGTTACTTTAACAAATATATTTGCTCAAACAAAATTTAATATTCAGATTTGCGAAGTGAAGTTTTTGCGGAAAATATATAGCGGATTGCGCAGAAACTTAAAGTTTTCTGTTTCGAATCCGGAGAATTTCAGAGAGATTTGGAGTTTTAACAGCAACGGAATCCGAGTGCTTAGTCTTTTGATATTATTTTTTCTCGCTTTCAGTTTTATCTTAGCATATTTTCTTGGAGTAAGTCTTTTTTCTAATGAAACAAAGTCAATAGAAAGGGAAAAGTTGGAGGCACAAACATTAAAAATTGATTCTCTTACTCATCAAATTCAAATTCAAGAGGATTATATTTTTGTGATTCGAAAAATTGTATCTGGCGAAATTCCCATCGATTCTTCTTTTGACTCAATTCCAGAAATCCTGAAGGAAGTTGATTTGTCACAAATCCAAACAAAAGAAACCCAGCAGGAATTATCGATGTCTAAGAAAGTGAAGAATGATCTATTAACTAAAAATGAATCACAAACAAACTCGAAAATCACTTATTTCGCGAACCCTGTAGATGGAGTAATTAGCCAAGAGTTTGATCGTAAAACTCATCTTGGCATTGATGTGGTAACTGAAAAAGATAAAGTTGTAAAGGCGTGCCATTCCGGCACAGTGATTTATGCGGGTTTCACCAGAAAAGATGGCTATTTAATAGTAATTGATCATGGGAATAAGTTCCTTTCTGTTTATAAGCACAATAAACGTGTATTGAAAAAGATTGGGACGAAAATTCAATTAGGAGATCCAATTGCAATAGTGGGCGATACAGGAGAAAGCTCAGATGGGCCACATTTGCACTTTGAATTGTGGCTTGATCAACAGCCAATTGACCCTTTAAAATACATGAATTTTAAGCGTTAATACCTTGTAAAGAGGAAAGGTTGTAATACGTGCCCTTTAATTGCATCAACTCTTCGTGTGTTCCTTTTTCTTTTATTTCACCTTTGGATAGGACGATGATTAAATCTGCCTTTTTAATTGTGCTTAATCTGTGTGCGATAACTAAGCTTGTTCTGTCCTTCATCAAATTATCTAACGCTTCCTGAACCAATTTTTCTGATTCAGTATCTAAGGCTGATGTTGCTTCGTCTAAGATTAAAATTTGTGGGTTTTTCAATATCGCCCTCGCAATGCTTAATCGTTGTTTTTGTCCACCAGACAATTTATTTCCTCGCTCGCCGATTCCAGTTTCATAACCATTTTCTAATTCAATAATGAACTGATGTGCATTGGCAATTTTTGCCGCATGAATTATTTCTTCATCAGTCGCGTCAGGCTTACCAAATGCGATATTTTCCTTAACTGTAGCATTGAAAAGTATAGATTCTTGAGAAACAATTCCTACTTGTTGACGCAATTCAAAAATGGACGCATCCTTAATATGTACATCGTCAAAAGTGATATTGCCTTCATTGATATCGTAGAAACGAGGCAACAAATCGGCTAATGTTGACTTTCCACTCCCTGATTCTCCGACCAACGCAATTGTTTTTCCAATTGGAACTTCAAAAGAAATGTTTTTTAAAACGTACGTGTTATCGTATTTAAAAGATACATTTTCGTATTTAATGCCTTTTTTTAATTCGCCCAAAACGATGGGTTTTTCAGGTTCGTTTATTTTTTCATCCGCGTTTAAAATGTGATTGATTCTATCCTGTGAGGCGCTAGATTTATGCAGGTTGGAAATTGAATTTGAAATACCTTGTATTGGCACTAACAACTGAGAGAAAATCACAATAAAGGCTATAAAACTTGTTGCAGTAAGGCGAGTAGATTCATTTCCTCCAAGAATAATGGAACCACCGTACCAAACGATAACCATCAAAATCCACGCTCCCAATGTTTCATTTAAAGGGGACGAAAGGTCTTTCTTTCGGAAAGTTTTTGTAATTAACTTTTGATGCTTTAAGTTTTCTTTTGCAAAATTGCCAGTGATTATTTTAGTCGCATTGAAAGCTTTTATTATTCGAATCCCTCCTAAAGTTTCATCCATCATAGAATAGAGAAACCCCATTTGTTCTTGACCTTGTTTTGCTGTTCGTTTTAAACTTTTTCCAATAATAGAAATTATCAAAGCTGTAATAGGTAACAAAACCAATGAAACTAGCGTAAGACTTGGACTCCAGTAAATCAATGCGCTTAAATAAAGTACAATTGCAAAAGGTTCGCGGAAGAAGAGTTCAAGCACAGCTATAACGGCGTTTTCAATTTCACCGACATCACTTTGCATACGGGAAATAATATCTCCTTTTCGCTCATCTGTATAATATGAAAGTGGCAAGCGCATGGCTTTACTAAATAGAGCATCTCTCACATCTCTCACAACAGACATGCGCAATTGCGATTGAAACCAAACAGCTCCGTATCGAAAGATGTTCTTAAGAAAAAATGCGATGGCTACTGTGATACAAACAAATATCAACGCTTCTTTCGGGTCAGATGCTGTCATAGATTGCATTAAGTAGTTGTAGTAAGCACCACAATACTCAAAAAAACCAAAAAAATCGCCATTGTAAATTGGCTTAATAATAACCTGCTCTTGTTTTTCTGGGAAAAAGATAATCTGAAGAAATGGCACGAAAAGAGCCATAGACAATAAGTTGAATATGATGTAAAGTAAATTAAATAGTATAACAAGAAATGCTGTTCCTTTATACTTAAAAGTGTACCTATATATTTCTAAAATTCCTTTCATTTCGATTACAAAGATATGTTTTGTTTTCCTAGTCAGCGAAAAGCGCGCAAACAATTCTTATTTTTGCACTATGAGTTCAATAAGACAAAATAGAATTGAAGGTGTGATTAAAGAGGAATTATCTGTCTTTTTTCAGCGCAATGCACGTGATATTTGCCTTGGTGCAATGGTGAGTGTAAATGTTGTACGCGTATCTCCGGACTTGTCCAGTGTAAAGTGTTACTTAAGTATTTTCGCTGGCCCACCAAAGGAAGAGGTTCTTGAAAATGTAAAAATCAATTCGGCCAAAATAAGAGGTGATGTTGGGAGAAGACTTAAAAACATGAAACATATTCCTTCGTTGACATTCTTTATTGATGATTCAATTGATTATGCTGAAGAAATAGATCAACTATTAAAAAAATAACCAATTATCAACGTTCCATTTTTTATAGCGAAACGATACCTCTCTACAAAACGAAAGAAGAATGTTATTAATTTAATAACACGAATTTCGGTGATTGGAATTGCTGCAATTACTGCAGCTCTTATCATTTTGCTATCCGCATTCAATGGAATTGAAATGATGATTGATCGCTTATACTCCGAATTCGATAGTGAAATAACCGTCCGTCCAAAGGAAGGCAAAACGTTCAATGAAAATCAAATAAGAGATAAGGATTTTTTAGAAATTCCAGGCGTAATCCGTTATTCAAGAGCCGTTGAAGAAGTAGTAATATTGAAGCATGAAAAAAAATGGGTAAACGCCAATCTAATTGGGGTTGATTCTTCATTTCTGCAAATGACGAACATGAAAGACCACATGGTCGATGGTGGAATGTTTCTAAAGCTGGAGGGAGAAGATTTTGGATTAATTGGAGCAACATTACTAGATAAATTAGGTGGATTTATTCCTCAAAACCTTGGGTTTGAAACGTTGACATGTTATGTCCCGAAAAGGGATGTGAAAATTCGTTTTGGTAAGAATCCGTTTTCTACACAACTGATTAAAATTGCAGGGCGAATTAATTATAACCGCGAAGTAAATGCTCAGCAAATTATCGTTCCAATTGGAATTAGCCGTTCGTTGATGAATTATACGAATCAAATATCCGCCTTCTATGTTGAGTGCGACAGAAAAATGAATCGGGAGGATATAAAATCGAAAATTCAAAAGATGGTTGGTAAGGACTTTGTTGTCAAAACCAATTACGAGAAAAACGAGCTCATTTATAAAACCAGCAAATCTGAGAAACTCATTGTTTTAATTATATTGTTGTTCATTTTTATTCTGGCAGCGTTTAATTTAGTTGCCTCTCTCACAATGTTGTTCGTTGAAAAGTTGGAAAACATAAAAACAATGACGAGTTATGGCGCGAGCCGAAGCTTCATTTTCAAAATTTTCTTTTTTGAGGGCTTACTAATTGCTGGAAAGGGAATTTTAATAGGAGCGATTTTCGGATATTTAGTATGTCTGGCCCAAATTAATTTTGAATTCATTACAATGCCAAACTCCGGTGGAGAAGCTTTTCCAATGAAATTATCTTTTTGGGATGGAACTCTTATCCTTACTCTTGTAGTAACATTAAGTGTCATTTTCTCCTTTTTACCTGTCAAGTTTTTGATTCATAATAATTTGAAAAAATGAGTCAACTAAAATTAACCGACAGATTATTTCATCAAGATTATGCACTGCACTTTCTTGTTTCGGTTTATTTAACTCTTATATTACTTATCAGTTTATCCGGTTTATTCTCTACAGAGCTAACTTTTTCAAGTCCGTTTATGATCGGTGAAGCAACAGCTAAAGGAGTTGATGTTTCCGCACGGATTTCACTATTTTATAAATTTGTATTGATTGGAAGCGCAAATACAGCCTTCTTTTATCTTTTGATTAGTCGTGCTCTGTCTAAATTTTTCAGTGATTTTAATCGAAAAAAGGAATTTCAGACGTTAATTGCTTTAGAGATAATACTTTGCGTTTTTAATTATTTCTCTGACCAAAAAGTGGTGAGTGATTCATTGTTTCATTTATCTATTGTTGCACTTTTTGGCATTGAAATAGTTGAATTTTTTGCTAAACGAAAAATCACGTTTCTATTCGATGAAAATTTAAAGTCACTTTTTATTGTTGTGGCAGCTTTATTTCTACTTACGGAGAATATATTTATCACAGCTACAGTTCTGGTAGTGTTGATTTTTCTGATCTCAATTAAAAAAAGTCAAACGGTTTTTAATGGAATTGTGGTCGTATTAACTGCGCTTCCTGTTTTATTGTTTCTAACCGTTGAAACAACATTGATTTTAAATCAAAACGGATTTTATTCTCTCAGTTATTGGACAATTGGAAGTTTATGGCTTGGAATTCTAATTTGTATTCTTTTCGCCGTAAAAATCAACCAAAAAGAGGTCTCAAAAATCATGTTCAAATGGCAGGCTCCGCTAATTATTCTTGGAACGGCTGTTTTTGTTGCGTACACGCCAATTTATTTATACGACAATTCACAGTTTGAATTAGCCAATAATATGAATCCGTTGATGATGTCGGAAGTGCATCATTCGACTTATTTTATCGACTATATTTCTTCTCACTTGATCAGTGATTTTATTTGGATGAAATTGTACACTTTCTTCAACGGTTATCAAAACGAAATGGCGCCCTTAGCATATTACGGGTTTTCATGGGTATGCTATACGCTTACAATCTTTTATTTTTTAAAAGAGTACTTTAAAGAACATTTTGGCATACTTCTTTTTATGCTTTTCACACCTTATTTATTCTTTTACTTTCCGCACAGTTATGCTTTTGCCTTAATCCCAGTTATTTGTTTGCACCGTTATGTTTCAACTAAACAGAATCGGTTTTTGTGGTGGTTTGGGATCACATCTACTTTAACCGTTTTTTGGCGATTGGATCTTGGAGTAGCTACAGTAGGGACCTCTTTACTTTTATTTATTCTTTTATTCGTATTGGAGCCAAATGCGAGAAAAAGCCTTGTGAAAATAGGTATAACTTTAAGTTTATTCTACGGACTTTTGTTTGTCGGATATTATAGCTTTTGTAGTGATTTAATAAAAGAAGCACTTCATTATTTTGGTGGATCTCAAGGTCATGGCGTAAGTGAGTTGACACGTGAGCATTCTAATTTGTTTTATTTCGATTACTTTATTCTACCAGTTGTAATTGGATGTTGCACCATGTTTCTTTTGACGCAATACAAATCATTAAAAGAAGAACGGTTCTACTGGCCAATATTATTTTTTATTGGATTTTATTTTTTGAATTTCCAGCGAGGTTTGGTCCGCCACAGTTTTATGGAAATGAATGAAACGTATATTTCATCTTTTGGTTGGATTATTTTAGGCCTACTTTTTTATGAGTTATTTCGAAAAAAAATTTCCGTTGTGTTATTTGGAGTTTTGTTAATTGGTGGTTTTTTCACTTCCATTCATTCTGTGGAAAAATCACGTTCAATTTTCGATCGTAAAAAAGGGCTTTCAATTAATCAATTGCCTGAAATAAATGGAAAGAAAATAGATCGTTCTCCAGAAAATTACGATTACAAGTTGTATACAAAGCCTGTGGTTCAGTTTTTAAGAAAGAACCTTAAAGGTAACGAAACGTTTTTCGATTTTTCGAATTCACCAATGTTGTATTATCATACGGAGAAGAAAATTCCTGCTTACTTCAGTCAATCACTTCAGTATATAGTTGATTATTATTTGCAAAAAGAATGTGTAGAAAATTTAAAAAAGCATTCTATTCCACTGGTCGTATTCAATCAAACGGTCAATGCTTTTGGTGATAATATTGATGATGTTCCAAACAAAGTACGTTATTATTATATCGCGTCTTATTTGATAGACAATTACGTTCCGTCGAACGATTACGGATTGTTTCATGTTTGGAAGCAAAAGAACAAAGGCGATTCAGACACTACGTTTCATCCTGTTCAATCTGAAGTTTGGAATTTGGGACTATTACCGTTGTACTGGAAATCCAATAAAAATGAACCCGCATTCAAATTCAAAAGGAAAGTGACTACGATTGAAAATAAAGCTCGGTTAGGAAAAATAGAAGGAGGCGATTTCATTCAGCTAAGAGTAAAATCAGAAAAAGAAGCTGAACTTAGAATGTGGATGAAAGTTGATGAGGAGACGAACTTTTATGTTACTATAAATGTGAAAGAAGGTACTTACGAATATAAATTCCCGCTTTGCGGTTCGTATTATGTCAGAAAAGAAAAGGACCCGACCCTTGAATTTGAATTAAACCCGTCGAGCAAATTGTTAAACGTTGAAATTGTAAATCAATCCTATTGAATACAAAACGCAAAATACTATTGGATAAATTTTTGGGAGCTTTTATCGCTTTCCCTCTAAATTTTTTGGTGCGTCTTGTTGGCTTAGTTACGAATTTCGATCATTCTTTAAAAGGTGAAAAAAAGAACATTGTTATTTGCAAGTTCAAAGGAATGGGAAGTATTATTCAGTCAACACCTTTAATTCAAACATTAAAGGTGAATTATCCAGAGGCCAATATAATATTTGTCAGTTCAATCGAAAACAAAGCAATTCTAGAACGAATTACCATTATTGATAAAGTTTTATTGGTCAATGATAGTAGTATGATTAAATTACTTGGTTCTTCAACAAAACTTCTTGCGAAATTAATTCGAACGCGTGTTGATTTGTACATTGATTTGGAAATCTATTCGAATTACTCCAGCATCATTACAACATGTAGTTTAGCAAAAGATAGATTCGGATACTATTTAAGTACAAGTAAATACCGAATGGGAATGTATACGCACATGATGTATTTTAATACAACATCACCAATTACAGAATCGTATTTGCAGTTTGCACGTTTGTTAGAATGCAAAAACATCAACCACAATCAGTTTGTTTTTGAAGAAAGAAAAGATATAAAGTTTGATTTCAAAAACTACGTTGTTTTAAACCCCAACGCCTCGGATTTGCGCATTGAAAGACGATGGCCAAAGGATTCGTTTATTGAATTAGTCGAGACAATAAACGCACAAGAAAACGCACCGAAAGTTGTGTTAATAGGTTCAAGAAACGAGGTTTCTTATGTGTCAGAGATTTCAGATCACTTTACGAATAACAACAATGTTATTGATTTAAGTGGCAAAACAACTCTTGATGAATTGATTGAACTCATTCGAGGATGTAATTATGTAATTACCAATGACACTGGACCGATGCATTTGTCATCAGCGTTAAAGAAAAAAACAATTGCCTTGTTTGGACCATGTTCGCCTCAACAGTATGCTGTTGGAGAACACATTATTCCGATTTATAAACACCTGTATTGCAGTCCTTGTGTACACGAATTCATAGTTCCTCCTTGCAAAGGAAACAATCAATGTATGAAATCAATTTTAGTTTCTGATGTTAAATTGGCAATAGAACAATTACAATCAAAAACGAATTCCCAACGGGATTTAATGTTCGTTGGGCGCGACGGTAACGCACTTGGGAAAGTTGTAAGAAAGGCCTAAAAATTTTCCAAAATTTCGGAGAAAACCATTAGACTTAAAATTTTCCAAAAGATTTGGTTTATTATTAGAATAAATACGCTAACTTTGCGCCAAATTTAAGGAGCTAATTTTCTAAAAAAGACACGAAAATGTCAAATATCAAAGGTAAAATATCACAGGTAATTGGACCTGTAATTGATGTAAGTTTCGAAAAGGGAGTTGAACTTCCTAATATCTTCGACGCATTAGTAGTAACAAAAAACAATGGAACAAAAGTAGTTCTTGAGGTTCAGTCACACGTAGGAGAAGGTTCGGTAAGAACTGTTTCCATGGACTCTACTGATGGTTTTACTCGTGGAATGGAGGTTGTCTCAACTGGTTCAGCGATTAAAATGCCAACTGGTGAAGGAATCAAAGGACGTTTATTTAACGTTGTTGGTGAGGCTATCGATGGATTGGCTGAATTGGATAGATCTAATGGTTTACCGATTCACCGTGAAGCTCCTAAGTTTGAAGATTTATCAACTGCAACTGAGGTTCTTTTTACAGGAATTAAGGTTATCGATTTGATTGAGCCTTATGCAAAAGGTGGTAAAATTGGTCTTTTCGGTGGAGCTGGAGTTGGTAAAACAGTATTGATTCAAGAGTTAATTAACAATATTGCGAAAGGACACGGAGGTTTGTCAGTATTCGCGGGAGTTGGTGAGCGTACACGTGAAGGAAACGATTTACTTCGTGAGATGTTAGAGTCAGGTATTATTAAATACGGAGATGACTTTATGCATTCTATGGAAGAAGGTGGATGGGATCTTTCTAAAGTGAACATGGAAGAAATGAAAGAATCAAAAGCGACTTTCGTTTTTGGTCAAATGAATGAGCCTCCTGGAGCACGTGCACGTGTTGCGTTGTCAGGATTAACAATGGCTGAATATTACCGTGATGGTGAAGGTGATGGACAAGGAAAAGATATCCTTTTCTTCGTTGATAACATCTTCCGATTTACACAAGCTGGATCTGAAGTATCTGCACTTCTTGGACGTATGCCATCTGCCGTAGGTTACCAACCAACATTGGCAACTGAGATGGGTCAAATGCAGGAGCGTATTACTTCAACAAAAAATGGATCGATTACATCTGTACAAGCGGTATATGTACCAGCGGATGATTTAACGGATCCTGCACCAGCAAATACGTTTGCTCACTTGGATGCAACAACAGTATTGTCACGTAAAATTTCTGAGTTAGGTATTTACCCAGCGGTAGATCCATTGGATTCTTCTTCAAGAATTTTGACTCCAGAAATCGTTGGTGAAGAGCACTACAATTGTGCTCAACGTGTAAAAATTACATTACAGCGTTATAAAGAATTACAAGATATTATTGCCATTTTAGGTATGGATGAGTTATCTGAAGAGGATAAATTAATCGTTCACAGAGCGCGTCGTGTTCAACGTTTCCTTTCTCAACCGTTCCACGTAGCAGAGCAGTTTACTGGTTTGCCAGGAGTTTTGGTTGATATTCAAGATACAATTAAAGCCTTCAACGCAATTTTGGATGGTCAATATGATCAATATCCTGAGGCAGCTTTCAACTTGAAAGGTGGAATCGAAGATGTTATTGCAGCTGGAGAGAAAATGATTGCAACTGAATAAATTGTAAACGCAAAAACAACAATAATGCAATTAGAGATTATAACACCTGAAGCAAAAATATTTGAAGGAGAGGTGGACGCAGTTCAGTTCCCTGGATTAGATGGTTCATTTCAAGTATTAAACAACCATGCTGCCATTATTTCTGCTTTAGTTGCTGGAGATGTGAAGGTCAATTTATCTCAAGTTTTAGATGAAGAAGAGAAAATTGATGCGCATATCAAAATCGACTCAGCTGACAAGAAAATTATCAGAGTTGGAATTAAAGGTGGAGTTGTTGAAATGTTAAACAATAAAGTAATTGTTTTAGCTGAGTAATTTCAGTAAGACTTAGATACTAAGAGGGACGTGGCAAACCATTTCCCTCTTTTTTGTTAAACTACGTTAAGTCAGCGAACTATTATAGTGCACACATACAATAGTTTCGTTATTTTCGTTGATTATTCCTGAAGAATGAGTTTTTTGAGTAAAATAAATAAAGATAAAACACCAAAACACGTTGCGATCATTATGGATGGTAACGGAAGATGGGCACAACAACAAGGTCATGATCGATTGTTCGGTCACAATTTTGGAGTTGAGTCTGTGAGAGAAGTGTTGAAAGCAGCTCAAGAATTAAACGTTAAATACCTCACACTTTACGCGTTTTCAACAGAAAATTGGAATCGTCCAAAGATGGAGGTTGATGGATTAATGGATTTATTAGTTCGTTCAATTAGCAATGAAGTAGACGAATTACACGAAAGTGACGTTATTATATCAGGAATTGGTGATCTTGATGGCTTGCCGAATTCATGTAAGGATGAATTAAATGCAGCTTATGAGCGAACTAAAAACAATAAAGGAATCAATTTGATTTTAGCATTGAATTATAGTGCGAGATGGGAATTGACAGAAGTGAATAAGAAGATAGCTGCGAAAGTTCAATCAGGCAAATTACAATTGTCAGAAATTACAGATGAGCTAATCTCGAATGAATTAACAACAAAAGGCATTCCAGATCCAGAACTGTTAATCCGAACAAGTGGTGAGCTGAGAATAAGTAACTTTTTATTGTGGCAAATTGCTTATGCTGAGCTTTATTTCACAGATAAATTGTGGCCTGACTTTAAAAAAGAAGACTTTTATGAAGCAATTTTAGATTACCAATCGAGAGAAAGGAGATTTGGAATGGTTTCAGCACAAATAGAAAAAAATTTATGAGATTAACTCAGTTACTAATACTAATCACTCTGTTTTTTGGAGCTTTTTCTTATGGTCAAGTTCAAAGTCTAGATGGCGGAATAAAAATTGATTATAAAAACCCAAAGACATATGAGATTGGCCCAATTCGAGTAGAAGGAGCTGACAATTATGATCACAATGCAATAAAGTTAATTGCAGGATTGCGCCAAGGACAATCCATTACATTGCCAAGTGAAATGGCAACTAAAGCGATTCGAAATTTATGGGATGAAGGACTTTTTTCGAATGTAGAATTGTATGCCGAGAAAGAAATTGCCGGAGTAGTTTATATGGTCATAAAGGTTGAACCAAGACCGAAACTTTCGCGTTTTAAATTTGTTGGAGTCAACAAGCGGGAAGCGGATAAAATCAGAGAAGAAATCACATTGTTTTCAGGTAAAACAATAACCGAAAATCTGGTTTTTGAAACTGAAAATAAAATCAAAGGGTATTTTAGAGAAAAGGGACATTATTCGGTAAAAGCGGATATTACTCGTTCGAATGATTCTTTGATGATGAATTCTGAGATTTTTGTTGTAAACATTGAGAAGGGCCCAAAAGTTAAAATTGGTAAATTAAATTTTATTGGCAACGAATCAGTTCCAACATGGAAGCTTCGAATGGCCATGAAAGATACAAAACAAAAAGCGTTTTGGAGATTTTTTAAACGTTCCAAATATTCTGATGCTGCATACAAAAGAGATAAAGCTGCTATGCTCGCAAAATTTAGCTCTAAAGGATTACGTGATGTCGAGATTAAGCATGACACCATGTATATGGCAAACAAGCGAAACTTAATTATCAATATGTACATTGATGAAGGAGAGAAATATTACTTTGGAGATATCGAGTGGATTGGTAATGCAAAATTTCGTTCTTCGTTCTTGGATACCGTAGTTGGAATAAAAAGAGGAGATTTATACAATAAAGCGTTGCTTGAAGAGCGACTTTTTATGAGTCAAGATGGTCGTGATGTGACATCGTTATACATGGATAGAGGATATTTGTTTTTTCAATTGATTCCTGTAGAAACAAATGTCGAAAACAACCACATTAACTATCAAATGCGCATAATCGAGGGCAAGGAAGCGCGAGTTAAACGTATTATTATTAAGGGTAACACCAAAACGAACGATCATGTAATTCGACGTGAAATTAGAACCAAGCCAGGTGATTTGTTTAGTCGAAACGATATTATCAGAACGCAACGCGAGTTATCACAATTGGGTTATTTCAATGATCAAGCATTTCAAATTAATCCAATTCCTAATCCACAAGACGGTACAGTGGATATCGAATACGTTGTCGAGGAAAAATCTTCTGATCAGATTGAATTATCAGGAGGATATGGCGGAACAGGTGTAAATGGTAGAGGAAGTATCATTGGAACTTTGGGCTTAACATTCAATAACTTTAGTACACGAAATATCTTTAAAGCGAACTCATGGACACCACTTCCAGGTGGTGATGGTCAAAAGTTACAGATTCGTGCACAAACAAGTGGACGATACTATCAAGGATATAATTTCTCTTTTACTGAGCCTTGGCTAGGAGGTAAAAAACCAAATTCATTGTCATTTTGGTTAAATCACACCGCACAAGGAAACGGTTACTTGCGCTCAAATGAACAGTATGCAGGATTGTCAATAACTGGAGTAGGACTTGGTTTTGGACGTCGTAAAAAGTGGCCAGATGATTGGTTCCAAGCGTACTACGAGTTAAGTTATCAGTATTATGATGTTGTTGACGATTCTCGTTTTGGGATTTTTACAAACGGTCATGCGAACGATATTGCATTTAAATATGTATTGCAACGAAGCTCTGTAAGTGCGCCTATTTACCCTCAGAATGGGTCAAATATTAAATTCACTGCGAAAGCAACTGTTCCGTATTCTTCTTTTGACGGTATAGATGATTATGCTCCATTAACGAATCAAGAACGTTACAAGTATTTGGAATACTATAAATTGAAGTTGACTGGTGAATGGTTTTTCCCATTAACTCCGGATAAAAAGTTGGTATTAATGCCACGATTTGGATTTGGTGTATTGGGCGCTTATTCGAAATCAAAAGGTGTGACACCATTCGAAAGATTTACTCTTGGAGGAAGTGGTTTGACCGGTGTTAATCAAATTGGTGGACGTGAAGTTATCGCGTTAAGAGGTTATGAAGACAACTCCTTGAATTCTTCTGCTGGTGATGCAATTATCGCAAAATACACATTGGAATTGCGCTATCCAATTTCATTGAACCCGTCAGCAACTTTTTATGGCTTAGTTTTCGCAGAAGCTGGAAATACATTCCCAACTTTTGAGGATTTCAATCCATTCAATGTTAAACGATCTTTAGGAGTCGGAATTCGTGTATTCTTACCGATGTTCGGAATGTTAGGGTTGGATTATGGATTTGGGTTTGACAAATTGGATTACTGGTCAACTGGTTACCAAGGAGCTTCAGATCAATCTATTCAATCAAAAGGATTCTATCCGAAGTTAAATTTCACTATTGGAATGAACCTAGGAGAATTATAATCACATTGATTCAAAATAAAAGTATTATTTTCGTCGTTTGGTAACAAAAATTAGAATTATGAAACCACTAGTATTAATAGCATTTTTACTTTTTGGCACAGGTTTTGTCATTAGTCAAAAGTACGCCTACATTGATTCGGATTATATTCTTAAAAATGTACCAGCCTACACAGAAGCAAAAGAGAAATTAGATAAACTTGCAGATCGTTGGACAAAAGAAATCGAACAACGGTATGAAATTTTAACTCAAAAGAAAGATAATTTTGCGCGTGAGGAGGTTCTTTTACCAAAAGAGGAAAAGAAAAAAAGAGAAGAAGAAATAAAACAACTTGAGTTGGAGGCAATGCAAATGCAAAAATTGAGATTTGGAGTGAATGGAGATTATTTTCAGAAACGCCAAGAATTAATTAAGCCAATTCAAGATGAGGTGTATGATGCAATGCAAAAAGTAGCTTCGAAACGCAGTTATAGTTTTGTATTTGATAAGGCAAATCAAAGTAATTTGGTTTACGCTGACAGTAAGTATGATATAAGCAGTAGTGTACTAAAAGAAATGGGACTTTCTGCTGAATAAAAGTAAAAACAACAAAAACAACAAAATGAAAAAAGTATTATTAGCCCTTGTATTGATTTTTAGTGTAACGTCATTGATGGCACAAACAAAAGTTGGTCACGTAAACTCACAAAAATTATTAGATACACTTCCATCACGAAAAGTTGCGATTAAAAAATTGCAAGATTTCGAAAGAAGTGGAGTTACTGAACTTCAAGAAATGGAAGCAGACTTTAATAAAGCGGTGGCTAAGTATCAAGCTGAATTACCAAACATGTCGCCTGTTATTGCTAAAATAGAGGAAGAAAAGCTAATGAAAAAGCAACAGGCATTGCAAGATAGAGAAGAATCATTAAACAATGAAATGCAGGCATATTCTCAAGAATTAAATGCACCTATTTTATCGCGTGTTCAAAAAGCAGTATCAATTGTAGCTGAACGTTTAAAATTGAATTACGTAATCGACGAAAGTGTAACGTTGTACTACAGTGGTGGAACTGACATTACAACCGATGTAATAAAAGAGTTATTAATTTTAGATAAATAATCTAATTGAAAATAGTGAAAGGGGGGCCGATTTTGGTTCCCCTTTTTTTGTAGATTTGAAATATGGGACCAATTGGTATTTTCGACTCAGGTTATGGTGGTTTAACCATCCTCCAAGATATTCGGCAGCGTTTACCTCAATACGATTATATGTATTTGGGAGACAATGCAAGAGCGCCATACGGCCCGCGTTCCTTTGATGTTGTGTATGAATACACTTTGGAGGCAGTTCAAGAACTATTCGGTCGTGGTTGTGAGTTGATAATTTTAGCGTGCAATACTGCATCGGCAAAAGCTCTTCGTAATATTCAACAAAACGATTTACCTACTATTGACCCTGAAAAACGAGTTTTGGGTGTAATTCGACCTAGTGCCGAAATAATTGGACAATATTCAGAAACGAATACTATTGGAGTTTTAGCCACGCAAGGAACAGTAAATTCTCAATCCTATATTTTAGAAATTGCAAAGTTTTCTCCCCATTGTACCGTATACCAGCACGCTTGTCCAATGTGGGTTCCGTTGATTGAAAACAACAATCATGAAACGAAGGCTGGAAGAGAATTTATTAAGGAAGATGTCGAAAAGTTGATGAAAATGAATGATCGAATTGATACAATCGTTTTAGGTTGTACTCATTATCCCGTTCTAAAAGAATATATTGAGAGCATAGTGCCGAAAGGTGTTAATGTAATTTCGCAAGGTGCAATTGTTGCAGATAGTCTAGCGGATTATCTTTTAAGACATCCATGGATGGATTCGAAGTGCTCAAAAAATGGTACAATTCAATTTTTGACAACAGAAAGCGTTGAAGAGTTTAATCAAAATGCGAATAATTATATAGATGCGAATGTGAAAGCAACACATATACATTTAGGACGGTAATCAAGTTCTCTAATTGCCGAAAGTCAGAAAGTGTTAATTGTTTAAAGGTAAATTATAGCGCTAATTTCAGCTGATTTTACTCTCCATTGTCCATCGCATTAAGAATGCACGTTGTTTTGCCATTTCGGCCTTTTCACCTTCAAATAATTCATCAGTTGTTTCATTGAATAATGAGATCCATCTGTCAAAATGCATTGGTTTTATTTTCATATGTTCATGAACTTTGGTTACATCTGTAGTATATCCAGCTTCGTCCAGTAACACGAAAGACCAAAAATGATACATCTTCGGCAAATGCTTTCCGAAATCTAACTGTTTAAAAAATGGACCTATTAGGTCGTCTAGTACAACCTTTTTGTAAAAAGTGGTGATTAATTCTTCTATGTCAGATTTAGTTTTTATGTCATTTTTCATAGTTCAAATTTAAAACTTCTCTTAGATTAATTGACTTTGATTATCTTGGTAGGAGATTTTCGTAGAAGTCACTTTATAATTGAAATCAGTATGAGTAAGAAAAGAACGAAGTTAGGAATGTCGCCAGGAAGTATTGTCTATACAGGTAAGCGAGGTGTTGAAAAAGTTTTTATTCATACGAGTTCATATAATGTTGATAGTATTGAAGAGACGGTTCAGAATAATAAAGAAAAAATTATTTTAGAAACTCCTGTACCTGGAAGAATAACATGGATAGACATTCGTGGTGTTCACGACCCGGAGTTAATTGAACTTATTGGTAAACAATTTGATGTCCACGGCCTAATTTTAGAGGATATTGCGAACATCGATCAACGACCAAAATACGATGAATTTGTAAATGGCAACTTCTTTGTGATGAAGTCCTTGTCCTTTAATAACGAAACGATTGGAATTGAATCTGAGCAAGTGTCCTTGTTTTTTAGAGAAGGTTTAATTATTTCATTCCAAGAAGCAGAAACCGATTTATTTAGCTCAGTCCGAGAAAGGTTAATGATTAGTAATGGTCGTATTAGACAGCGCGGTACAGATTATTTAGCATACGCCTTAATTGATGTTTTAGTTGATAATTATTATGTACTGTTAGATGATATTGAACACAACATTGATGTTTTAGAAGAGCGAATTATACATAATCCAGATAAAACAATTAAAACAAGCATACATCACTTAAAAAAAGAGCTTTTAATTTCAAGAAAATCAATTTCTCCATTGAGGGAAGCTATTTCTCGTTTTTCAAAGTCGGAAAGTAAATTCATTAATGAAGAATCTAAAATTTTTATTCGAGATCTGTATGATCATACGGTACAAGTATTAGATATGGTTGAATCATACAGAGATACGATTAATGGCTTGCAAGATTTATATTTATCAGAGATAAGTTACAAGATGAACCAGGTAATGCAGATTTTGACTATTATTTCAGTTATTTTCGTTCCATTGACATTTTTAGCAGGTATTTACGGAATGAATTTTGACATATTGCCGGAACTTCATTGGAAATACGGCTACCTTTATTTTTGGATTTTTAGTGTTTCAATATTAGTACTTTTGTTGTGGTATTTTAAACGCAAGAAATGGCTTTAAATTGAAAATCATGAACTGGTTTACAAGTAAATTTTTCATTTTTTCGTCACGAATAATTAAATAAATCGTATGATATTAGACCTTTTTAAAATAAAATCCGCAAATGACCCGAAAATATCGGTGATGAAGGCAATATCATGGAGAATCATAGGAACTATTGATACAATAGTTATTTCCTATTTATTCACTGGTGAAGTAAAGGTGGCATTGGGTATTGGTGGATTTGAAGTTATAACAAAAATGGCGTTATACTTTCTTCATGAAAGAGCATGGATAAATATTTTAAAGCGAAAAATATAAAAGCAATTTTTTCATAGATGATTTCAAAAAAAACGAAATATGGTTTAAAAGCACTCAGCTATTTGGCAAAAAAGTCGCCTGAAATTCCTGTTTCCATTTTAGAAATCGCAACGAATCAAAACATTTCCCAAAAATTTTTAGAAGCCATTTTGCTGGATTTAAAGAAGCGTGGCTTTTTGGGATCCAAAAAAGGGAAAGGCGGAGGATATTACCTGTTGAAACCAGCAAAAGAGATTTCAGTAGCATCTGTGTTTAGAGCGCTTGAAGGACCAATTGCCTGGCTGCCTTGTGTAAGTTTAAATTATTATGAAAAGTGCAATGATTGTACAAGCGAAGAGACATGTGATTTAAATAGAATGATGGTTCAAGTAAGAGATAATGTTCTGGCGGTAGTCGAAAACAAATCAATTGCTGATATATAGTATTAATTACAAATAACATTTAGTATGAAATTGTTTTTTATTCTTTCACTATTAGTCTTTTCATGTACTGCATGGTCCCAAGGTCACAAAGTATCAGTTAAAAAGGATTTGGTAAGCGTAAATGAAGAACCAGCATTTAAGATGGTGTCGACAACCTATCCAGATGCTTACACAATAACGAATCTAGCCGGTGAAAAACTCATTTATTTTAATGCCTATTTTTACAATAGTCCAAGCCAAGTGACATCTGCAAATCCAAATGGAAGAATAGGTTATTTTGATATTACATTTTTCAATGAAGGCATGGATAAATGTGAAATACGAATTGTAGGTGGGAAAAAAGCATTGGCTGATCAAATTGTATCAGAAGACTTAATAAACGAAGGGTCTCTCAACGAAACAGCGATTAAACAATTTTGTAGAATTAATGGAATGAAGTTTTCTGAAGAACAGAAAAAAACCACCATAATCATTAATAATTAGCCGACAAAACAATCAATCTTGTAAGGAAATCTAAATTTTCTCAATTTATTACCCTACTAATCCGATAGGATAATTATATTTGCGCTTTATTTTTTGTAAAATGATAATTGACGCAATAAAATTCAGAGAATCGAGTGACAACAAAATCTCATTGTTTAAAACAGTGTCTTGGCGCATTATAGGTACATTAGACACCATGTTTATATCTTATTTATTAACTGGTAAATTGGACATTGCGCTTAGTATTGGAGGAATTGAAATTGTAACTAAGATGATATTGTATTATCTTCACGAAAGGGCTTGGTTTAAACTATTGAAAAGATAATGGATTTAACAAAAATAAACGCAGAATTAAGACACAAACAACCTTCCGAGATAGTTCGATGGGCGCTATCTGTGGCTAAAAAACCTGTCTTAACCACAAACTTTAGTCCGTATGAAGCAACAATATTGCACCTTGTTTCCCAGCAAAAAAGTGATGTCAATGTTATATGGTGTGATAGTGGCTATAACACCACATCAACATACTTGCATGCAGAAAGAACAATTAAACAATTGGGATTAAATATAGACATGTTTGTTCCACAGCAAACCGTTGCTTATCGAAACATCAAATTGGGAATACCAGAAATTGATACTCCCGAGCACGAAGAGTTTACGCGACAAGTAAAATTGGAACCATTTGCACGTGCAATGCAAAAGCACGAACCCGATGTTTGGTTTACGAACCTGCGAAAAGATCAAACTGCATTTCGATCTGAATTGGATATAGTAACTCAAGGAAATGGAATTTTAAAAATTGCTCCATTTTTTTATTGGACAAGTGAAGAATTGGACGGATATTTGAAGGAATTTAATTTAGAGTCGGAAAATAAATACTACGACCCAACAAAAGCATTAGCGAATAGAGAGTGTGGATTACACACATAAAATTAGAAGGAATGAGGAATAAACACCTTTACGATTTAGAAAACGAGAGTATATACATTTTACGGGAAGTAGCTGCGCAATTCAAAAATCCAGCGCTGTTATTTTCAGGAGGGAAAGATTCAATCGTTATGGCACATTTGGCAAAAAAGGCGTTTTATCCTACAAAAATCCCGTTCCCGTTTTTGCATATCGATACGGGCCATAATTTCCCAGAAACAATTAAGTTTCGAGATTATTATTTAAATAAACTCGACGCAAACCTAATTGTACGTTACGTTCAAGATGCTATAGACAACAACAAAGTGCAGGAGGAAACTGGTAAGTATGCCAGTCGAAATGCATTGCAAACGGTATCCCTTTTAGATGCGATAGAGGAGTTTGCTTTTGATGCTTGTTTGGGAGGAGCTCGTAGAGATGAAGAGAAAAGCCGTGCGAAAGAGCGTATTTTTTCAGTTCGTGATGACTTTGGTCAGTGGGATTATAAAAAGCAACGACCTGAGCCCTTTATGCAACTGAATGGAAAAATTCAATTTGGTGAAAACGTGCGCGCTTTCCCAATTAGTAATTGGACAGAGGAGGATATATGGTCTTATATTTTGCAAGAAAATTTGGAATTGCCTTCTATTTACTTTTCTCATAAACGAAAATTAGTTGAGAGAGACGGAGCATATTTGGCATATTCAGATCATTTAAATATAGTTGAATCGGATAAAATTCTTGAAAAAGTAATACGATTTAGAACAGTAGGAGATATGACGTGTACGGCAGCTTTCGTTTCTGAAGCTGATACAGTGGAGAAAATCTTACATGAAAATGTTGCCTCAAAGCATTCGGAAAGAGGCGCAAGAATTGACGATAAAAGAAGTGAGTCAGCATTGGAAGAGCGAAAAAAAGGAGGGTATTTTTAATGGAAATAGTTAGAATTAGCACTGCAGGAAGTGTGGACGATGGAAAGAGTACGCTTATTGGAAGATTATTGTACGACAATAATGCACTGACTAAAGAGCAAGAAGAATTGGTTATCAAAAAGACCAAGGAAAAAGGACTTGCAGATTTAGATTTAAGCGTTATTACAGATGGATTAATAGCTGAACGTGAACAAGGTATTACAATTGATGTAGCAAATATTTACTTTTCTACATCAACAAGAAAGTTCATAATTGCAGACAGTCCTGGACACATAGAATACACCCGAAACATGGTTACGGGAGCATCGAACTCCAATTTGTCAATCATTCTTGTTGATGCTCGAAAAGGCTTGCTGGAGCAAAGTCATCGCCATTTTTATATTAGTCAATTATTGGAGTTGGACAACGTGATTTTTTGCGTTAACAAAATGGATTTGGTCGATTACTCTGAAGACCAGTTTATATCAATCGCTATCGAAATCAAAGCGATGGTTGCAAATTTTAATCCCGATATTGAATTTTCAATCGTACCGATCAGTTCTTTAAAAGGAGATAATGTTGTTGTTTCTTCGAATAATATGGGATGGTATAAGGGCAAAACCTTGAACCAACTATTGCATGAATCGAAGGAAAACAAGCTCAAAGAAGTTCCATTTCGTTATGATGTGCAGCAGGTATTTCATGTTCAGAACGAACAGTTTGTGGACTATCGCGGCTACGCTGGAAAAGTAATAAGTGGTGCAATAAAAGTGGGTGAAACGATTGTTTCACTTCCATCTTTGAAACAAAGTAAGGTAACAGAAATAAGAAGATATAAAGATATTCTAGAAAAAGCTGAGGCGGGAGATAGTGTAACTATTTCTTTAGCGGATGAAATCGATATTAGTAGAGGAAGCTTATTGGTAAAGGAAAACGCAATTCCAGAACCGAAAAATGAATTAATATCGACCTTAGTTTGGATGGATGATAAACCGGCTTTATTGAACGCCAAATACTTATTAAAATCTGGCGCACGTCAATTTCCAGTTAAAATAAATGAAATTAATTTTACAATTGATCCGATAAAATTAGTGGAACTAAATGATTCAGAATCAATAAAATTAAACGATATTTGTAGTGTTAAGCTAAGGTTAAGTCAGCCTGCTTTCCTTGATTCTTTTAAAGAAAACAGGCATAATGGCGTATTCATTTTGATTGACGAACAGAGCAACAATACTGTTGCGCTGGGAATCGTAAAATGATAACCGAAGGTTCATTTTATTTTTTTGGTTAGGTTAAAAAATAAAATTGCAGAGGCCCTCAGATATGAGGGCTTTTGTTTTATGTAACAATTAGGCCAGCATCTCTTAATTGACTAATGGGCTTAGAATACCAGAACAATTCAAAATCTTCAAATTTTGATTCAAAATCAATTTTCAATTCACCAATCGTTGGGTAATTTGTTGAATAAACAGACATTTTAACTAGCTGTTCCATAAACCATTTCCCCTGTTCAATATCTAAATTGATTTCGATACATTCGCGTTTATCATGTATTGCAAGTTGCATCATTTCCCAAGATTCTCCACGTTTAGTTTTAGTGTAAATGGAAGTCAAAGGTGTTCTACCCAACCAAATAGGTTTCGCGCTAGGTTTCGATATTGTCATTAATTCGCTCTCTAAGCAATTGGATATAAAGTTAGGTAGAATTGTAGTTCGAGGCAATTTAAAGTTGAACCAGTCATTCAAAGGAAGTTCAAAACCAATTCCATGCATATAATTGAACAGGGATTTTTTCAATCCAAAGCTAAACTTTGAATGATCAATTCCTGTTTTGTCCTTGAATTGAATATCGTTATTTGCAAAAGTGATGGATTTATAGTCGGGAATTACACCGAATTCTTCCGGCTTTTCGCCAATTGGACTGTGTGTTGTTAATGCAAATTGATGCCAAAATCCAGACTGAACAATTCCAATTTCAAATAACTGTCGAACCATTTCCAAACTATCCACAGTTTCTTGAATCGTTTGTGTAGGGTAACCGTACATTAAATAGGCGTGAACCATTATTCCCGCCTCGGTTAAATTGCGTGTAACGCGTGCGACTTGTTCAACGGTTATTCCTTTCTGAATTAAATCCAATAAACGATCAGAAGCGACTTCCAATCCACCTGAAACGGCAATACAACCTGACTTTGCCAAAAGAATTGCTAAATCACGTGTGAAACTTTTTTCAAATCGAATGTTGGTCCACCATGTCACCACTAATTTCCGTTGAATGATTTCAATTGCCAAGGAACGCATTAAGGCTGGTGGAGCTGCTTCGTCAACAAAATGAAAACCACGTTCTCCAGTTTGGGCGATAATTTGCTCCATACGATCAACCAGCATTTTAGCCGCAAGTGGCTCGTACAATTTGATATAATCTAGTGAAACATCACAAAACGTACATTTCCCCCAATAGCATCCATGTGCCATGGTTAATTTATTCCATCGTCCATCGCTCCATAAACTGTGCATTGGATTGGCAATTTGTATAACGGAAATATATTTATCTAGAGGTAAATCAGTATAATCTGGAGTTCCAAGGTATGCTTGTTTGTAATCGGCTTTTGCACTCGAATTATTGTAAATAACTTTACCATTATCAAGGTAATATGTCCGCTTAAACTCGAACACTTTAGGACTTCCATTTACCACATAATTGTGCAACAATTCAACCGGTAACTCTCCATCGTCTAATGTAATAAAGTCGAAAAACTCAAATACACGCACATCGGTTAACGAACGCAATTCGGTGTTTGGAAATCCTCCGCCCATGCAAATTTTAATCGTCGGGTAATTTCGTTTAATGTATTGAGCACAACGGAAGGCACTGTATAAATTCCCTGGAAAAGGTACGGAAAAACAAACGAGCTTCGGTGATGTTTTCTTAATTGTTTTATCTATTAAATCTATCGAAATTGAGTCTATTAAAGTCAATTCATTTTGCATCGTAAAGTACAATTCATCAAATGAATTTGCACTCATTCCAAGACGTTCAGCATATCGGCTAAATCCAAAATTTTCATCAATGCATTCGGTAATGAAGTCGGAAAGATCTTCTAAAAATAAAGTTGCAAGGTGTTTTGCTTTGTCTTGCATTCCCATATTTCCAAACGCCCATTCTAAATCGTCCAATTCTTCAAATTTCGATGCTTGAGGAAGGAAGTTTTCTGTACAAATTTGTCGCGCAAGAGTTTGGCTTTTACCTTGTAAGAATTGTAGAACAGGCTCTATAGTTTCTAAATAGTCTTGCTTCAGCATAAAAATGCGCTTCGAATTTTCAGAGAGAATAGTCC
Source organism: uncultured Flavobacteriales bacterium (assembly GCA_913059205.1). GTDB lineage: Bacteria > Bacteroidota > Bacteroidia > Flavobacteriales_D > Crocinitomicaceae > UBA4466. The sequence goes on along the minus strand of CAJXRM010000010.1, from coordinate 1,238 downwards.
CGTTTCTTTCGGCCAGTTCAAAAATTTCCGAAAGTTGTTTAGGTTTAAAAAGTTCTAATATTACTTCTATACCAAGGTCCATTTGAAATGAAGAAACACTTCTCGTATTTAAAAATCCTTTCAAATACGAAGTGGCTGGATACGGGGTATTCAGCTGTGTAAAAGGTGGAGTTATTAGAAGTATATCCTTCAAGCGAGATTGGATTTAAAGTGAGGCAAAGTTACTGGAATTAATAAATATTGGGAAAAAGCACTTGTTGTTCTTTACTGAATACTATAAATAATGTTTTGGAATACACGGCAATAATGAGTCTACTGATTTCTGTAATAATTGTAGCTCTTGTTTATTGGGTTGGTAGTTTGGATCCGGAAAAGCGCCATTCGATGAGATTTTAGAATAAAGACTTAAATACACTCCATCTGTTTTAAGGGAAGATTTTAACCAATCAGGAATTTTGGTGCTCACCGGGTAATAGAAATCATCTTTAGATAGTAAAGACTCAAAAATTCGGATTGCACAAAAACTCACACCGTATATGGTCGCTTTTTGAGTTGTTTTAATAAGGGCTGCTGAATTCACAACTTCTGTCATCAATTGTTCTATAGTTTCGTCGTTTAAGTATGAACTTGAATTTTCACCATTAATTTGAGATAATTGACGGCTGTAAAAAGCAGTACTTCCATGCTCGCCAATAACTACTGAATTCACATTCACGAGTTCAGGATGGCTTTTGGAAATACAATAATTCATACGCAATGAATCTAAAAGTGTTCCTGTTCCAATTATCGAACTGGAAGGTAATCCTGTGATTTTCTGCGTTATTGTTGCTATTATTTCGACTGGATTTGAAACAATAATAAAAATGGGGTTAACGCGAGGTGAGTAATTTTTTAATACAGCCTCAGTAATTCTAATGCTTTCATTACAGGTGAATAATCGCGATTGTCCTTTTGGCACAGATGCGCCAGCACAGTGAAAAACATAGGCTGATTCATTGAATAAATCGAAATTATTAAAAACGATTTTATGTGCATTAAACAATTGATTTCCATGCTGAAAGTCTAAAATCGCTCCTTGAACTTCTTCATTCGTATCAATAATATTAATGGTAAATTCATACCCTTTAAAAGGCAATAATAGAGAACAGATTGCTTTTCCAATATTCCCAAAACCGATTATGCTTATTGTGAGTTTCATTTTTTAAAAATAAGTTATTATTGTTTTGATGTCAATCTAG
>CAJXRM010000009.1 GCA_913059205.1 uncultured Flavobacteriales bacterium | reverse complement strand
CAGCGTCAGATGTGTATAAGAGACAGTTGCTGCTGTCATACCATTGAAATTTTTCACAAAAATAAACGAATCTATTTATTCTAACCGCAAATAAATATCTTTACTCTATGAAGTTTAATTTTTACAGCATTTATCTTCTTCTACTGTTTCTTGGAACTTTCCTGTTTTCGTGTGAAATAGAAACTGCTCGACCGAAAAAAAACAAACATTTAACTATAGTTTCAGATTACCTCAATAGCTCTGATACAGTCATTTTTCAAAATTTTTCTAGAAGGAACTCTATTAAAATCAAGATTGTTCATTTGTCGCCCAGTAAAATTATTGGTCAATTTCGAAAAGAAAAATTTAACCATGGTTTTGATTTAATACTGCTACAATCAATGACCGATGTGTTGGACTTTCATAAAAAGGACTTATTACACCCCTTAGTTAAGGGTAATCATTTCAACGAAATGGACGCAAATTATTCGTCAGAAAAATTCGATTATATTGGATTTGGTTACGACCCATTTGTAGTCGCTATGTCAAAAGAACAACCAACAACTATTCGTATGTACAATGACCTAACACGGCATAAATTCAAAACGGATCTTGCAGACAATGAACTCATTCCAATGTTTGCACCAATTCTTTCCAAGATGAGCCGCGTAGATGCCAACTCTTGGGTGAAAAAGTTCTTTGACAATTCAAAACCTGATTCATTATTTAACGACTCAATAGGTCGTAATTTACCACTATTAAAGACTTACAGCTCTTTTTTTAATTCAAACAAAAGCAATCAAATCAAGAATAAAAAAATTATTTTTCCGAACACCAAATCCACCGGAACCTTCTATAACTTAAGAACTTTTTGTATTGCCAATCAAGCGGAAAACTATGATGAATCAATTTCACTTATTCACTACTTTCTTAGTAAGAAAAACAATGGAGTTTTGAACAAAAAAATGAATACCATTCCCATTCATTCAAATGACCTTGGTTTTCGCAAGTATTATATGAGTTCGGAAAAAATGTCTCAATATTTTTTAACAGTTGAACGGTTATTACGAAAATTAAATAGGTAATGATTTGTTTCGCTTGTTAAAGATTTGGATTTATACAAAGGAATAACCATATTTGTGTATAACCAAACACTATCTTATGAACCAAAAACGGATCATATTAAGTTTACTGCTTTCTCGAAAACGCGTAGATATTACGACAAAAAATTACTTTACTTTTCTTAGAGGCATTTCGTTTTTACTGTTTCTAATGATTGTTTCTGCCAATCTAACTTATTTATATTACAATCAAATTAACTTTACAACACTCTCAATTTCGGTGGGAAATTTGATTTTATTTGGCCTGATTTTTAGAAAAATCTTAACTAATACTTCGAGTACATCTATTAAGGGTGACACTTTAATTTTAAATAATTCCCAAAACAAACCGTGCGTTACCTCTTTGAGAAGTATAAAACGTATAAAAAGTTCATCGCTATTCACTATTCAAATCACCCATTTATATTATAATTTGGATGGGAAAGATCGGAAAACGTTGATTTTTACGCGTAAAAATGCATTTTCATTTTCACCTGAAAATCTTCTTAAAAAAGCGATTGAATTAAGTAAAAAACAAAAGGCAAATCATAAGCCGGGTCCTGTAACTGTATAAATACAGCTGTCTATCATTTATCTAGCCCTAACATCACTGTTAGGATCAATCAACCTACCCTCCTAGTTCGAACGAGCAGTCCTCAAGCCTAGGTTTACATGGTCTTTCAGCCCGTAAGGTTTACCTTGCAATTTCGATCACTCGAAACACGGTGAGCTCTTACCTCACCTTTTCACCTTTTCCAATAACAAGTTACTGGTAGTTTTCCTTTCTGTGGCACTTTCTGTCATCATTATTTCTAACAATGCCTTCCCGTTAGGAAGTACGGCGCTCTATGCTGCCCAGACTTTCCTCTTTTAATTGCTTAAAAGCGATAGACTGATTTGCCTTTGATACAAAGGTACGTTTTAATCTTGTTTAATGACTGATTTCTTACCAAATAGATGATTGGATTCAACCACTAACTCATAGAACCCTGTAGCAAGGGAAGTAATATCTATTTTACTTTCAACACTTCCAGATTTAACTACTTTTCCTTTTTCATCAACTATAAAAAATGAATCGTTTTTCGATGTGTTAGACAATATGATAAAATCCGTTGCAGGGTTAGGATAAACATCAAAAGCGAATTCTAGCTCGTTGACATTTGCCGTTAAATTAAAGTCTTTGTATTCAATAGATGTCACTGTTTCATTACCTCCAGCCATTGTCGTAGCAATTCTCATTACCGCATCTAGTTCTCCGTTTGCAATCCATTCATAAATATGACTTTCAGGTACTGGAATTGGTATCCAAACTTGATTTCCGAAAACAACCATTCGCACAGAGTCCACTTCTGTGATTGTGTGTTTCACTCTTAATGCATCAAAGGTTCCATAAGGCGTTGTTACACTTCCCCATCCATCAACTTCTGAAAAACGCTGGCGATACTGAATCCAAATTGCATCGTAAATTGGATTCATATCTAGACGCGTATATCCTCTCGAATAGTGATTGTCACCATAATTCATAGGAAAAGTATAACGTGTTTCAATGGTATCAGACTTTACCGGAATTCCATTTCCATTGATATTCATAGAAAGGCCAACGGAAGTAATTGAATCATCCGTCATTTTTGAATACTGGACCATATCGGAAATCGTTATTGGCAAAATCGTACCCAATTGATCGATTGGTAAGTCTGTCGCTGGTAATGAATAAGTAGCTCTATAATTATTAGAAGCCATTGGCCCAAATACAAAGTTAATTAGCACGGGCAACCCTGTTGTAGGAGTAAAATCTCTTCTGAATTGGCTATCAAAAGTTAAATTGGAAAAATCCCACGTGTAATTTGCGCCTGTTGTACTATAATCGATAGAATTATCAGTTGCTTTACTAATTCTAACAGTGTCATCGGCCGTTGCAAAATCTGCAGATGTAATCGTGATTTGCGCAAAAAGAAATGCAGGTAGAAAGGTTAAAAGTAGCAGTATCGTTTTCATGTTTGTATAATTTATGGCAAAAGTACTATTAATTCATATAGTCCTGGCAATCAGTTAAGGAATTTCAATTCCAAACACGAAATTAACATTCAAATTTGCGTCTATGGATGTCCCTACTTTTCGCTCTTTACACCCAATAACTCCTGATATCTTGTATACATTTTTTCCAGCAGTATTCAAGCCGAAGTACTCTATTCCCGTAATTTGAACAGTAGACTGAACGTTGTTAGCCAAGTCAGACCTATACTCCTCACCATTTTTAGTGATATTCACGCGAATATTGAAATCACTGGAAGTAAACGCTTCACTTTGAGTTTCAAATACAGTGAAATCTTCAATGTTTTTCTGACTGTTATAACCATTCACAAGCATTGATTTTGTTTTCACTACTCCATTTTGAAAATGAACTTTAGCCGTTAATTTTTGAGGAGTGTCAACAATATAATATTCACAGGTATCAGATGTTTGAATTAAAACATCATTCAAGTACCATTCAACTAATGTCATTGGATTCGAAATATTCTCAACTGCAGTTTTTACAATTCCATTGCCCATTAAAGACGTTTGTAGATTAAATGTTGCATTATGATTAAATCCCAAAATAATTTCATTGCAAAGCATTTTATCTGAACCATCTTGATAGTGAACTTCAGCACATACATCAAACACTCCAGGCTCATACATCGGTACATCATTTGAGCCTCTATCCACGTCATCCACAAACCAATTGATATAACTTATCATTGAAGCATTTTGAAACACGTTTTTTGAAAGAACTGCAAGAGGCACGAGCGAAACAGATGAATAAATTGGTGCAATATTAGTTGAAGGTACGTTATTTTGAATGTCCAAATCACCATCAAAAACGCCCACTTCAAAACTCATCGTTTCATTTGAAATAATACCAGTAAAAATATTTACCCCATTTTCAACCTTTGTCATTGTGTGCATGTATGCACCGTTATCTCCAGCAACCAAATTCAAAGGTTCTCCATCAAAAGTTCCTGTAACACTAAAAACTGGATCATTGGACTCAGGGATTTCGATTTTATCCTTTTTACAACTCACCATTGCTAGCAAGCTCAATAGTACCACTATGTATTGTATGTTTTTCATCTATTTTTTAAATCTTATTGATTTTCTCAAATATAATTGACCATCTATTGGAAAACGATTGTTACTTCCAACCAAGTAACCTTCTTGAATTTTTGACATCAATTCAACTCCGACATTTAGTCCAATTTTAAAAGAAGGTGTTACATCGAATGAATATCCAAGTGTCGGTTTAATTCCAAAACGATTTAATCCATCAACATAACCATATTCATTTCTCTCAATCTTCTTTTCATTATTAACTGTTTCAGCAACCGCCACTTTGGTGCCAATAATGAATGAAGGGCGAACCCCCAAATTAATTAAGTGCTTGCCCATTTTATAACCAGCGGACAATTCCGCTTCAACCAAGTAAACCTGCTTATACTTGAATTGATAATTGTATTCATTTGACCCGAAACCATATACTTTTGTTGAGCGCGACAAATTTAAATCCTTATGATTTGACCAAACGCCATTAAGCCCAGTTGTAAAACTGAACTTTCCTTTTTGAATCTGAGCCCCAATTCCTATGCCGAATGAAGTTGAAATATCTTTAGAAGGAGTAATTAGCGATTGTGACAAACCACCGAAACCGCTTACATAAAATGAGGCTCTGGCAGGCATTTTTTGTTTACTGAAATCCATACTTGTCATTAACGTAGGATTTGTTTGGAATTCGTTTAATCCTCTAAGTGACAACGAAGAAACTGCCGTCTCCAATTCTATCGAATTCTTATCAGTATTACTTTTTATATCTGCTTGTAGAGCTGATGATTCCAATTTATCCTTCTGAATATCAGTAATTAAAATCTGAGAGTCTTTAGGCTGTTCTTCACCGTCTTTTTGATGAGAAGAACTTGAATTAATTGGTGTCTGAGCTGACTTTTTAATTGATTTGTTCACTCTCGTTTCTGATTCCGATTTTAACTGTGCGTTATCTTTAGATTCGCTCTCGGTAGATGAAGGATTAACAGACTCAGTAGTTGAAATAGTTGAAAACGATGCCTCACTTTCTGCGTTTTCAATTTTTTGGATTGATTCTGAATTTTGAACTGAATTTTGAGCTGTTTGAATCTCTGCATCATTTCGAAGTCCGTTCATTACAAATGAAGTTCCCAAAAGTCCCACAAATAAAAACGCCGTAAAGAACCATAAAACATCTTTTTTTCCACTTGCGGGAAGCATTGCTTCGAATTCTGTCCAATATTCATTCTTATATTCAACAGAAGAATTTGCCGCACCTTCACGTGCCAATTTATCTATTTCTTCATCCGTCCAACTCATATCACCATCCGTTGATTGTTATTTTCTAATTCATCCAATTTATCTCTTAACATTTTTCTTGCCGTGGAAAGGTGCCATTTTGATGTACCTTCCGACATTTCTAACATTTCTGCAATTTCTTTATGCGCATAACCGTCAATTACATACAGATTAAACACCTCGCCTGTAACTTTGGGCAGTTCATTTATAAGCGCTGTTATATTTTCAACCCCTAAATTACTCACTGCGTCATTACTGCTTCCAGCTGAATAATAATCCAACTCGGATTCACTGTCACTTTTTGTTATTTGAGTATTGTATTTTTTATTTTTTCGATACTCATCTATAAGCGAGTTGACCATAATTCGTTTTGCCCACGCATTAAAATTGAGATCTTCATCCACTTTTTCTAATCCATTTAGGATCTTAATAAAACCGGCATTGAATGACGCTCGAGCGTCCTCTTCATTTTTATTGTACCTGAAACATATGGGCATAAGCATTTTAAAACCATACTCATACATGAGATTGATTGCTTTGCGATCATCACGCATACATGCTTTTATTATATCATGAGTGATGTCCATGTGTTTTTTTAACGGTCTTATCTTCAAGTTTTTATGTAAAGTACTATTAATTATTTAATCTCAATTCAATCCGTCAAATCAATTTTTATTAACTTAAGTACTCTAATAGACGTTAATCGGAATAAAAAGGTTGGGAATGAAGTTACATCTTATACGGCATGCAAAAACAGAACAAGCATCTTTCAACGAAAATGACTTCAATCGCCGTTTGATGGAACGAGGAATTTTGCAGGCTAAGGCACTCGGTGATTACATGAAAAATTACGCCATTAACTGTGAAGTTTGGTGCAGTGAAGCGACACGAACCAAAGAAACTCTTGCAATCCTTGCTCAAAAAAACGCATTTAAAAAAATTTCCTTTTCAAGTGAATTATACTTGTGTTCGAAACGTACTTTTTTGGAGCTCTTATGGAAAGATTCATCTGACAAGGATCTGATTATTGTTGGGCATAACTTTGGGATTTCTGACTTAGCAACCTATTTTTTAGGAGAAGACATTGAACTCAGAACGGGCGAATATATTGGAATTGACTTTGGAGATTATGCTCGAAATGAAACGTCAAATGGTTTAGGAAAACGAATCGACCGATGGCGGTTTGAAAATTAAATTAATTGGTTTCTTTTTCCTCATTTTTTTTGATAAAATGATAGGTCACTTTAATTGATTGACCTGACGAATTAGAAACGTTATCCTCTGCTTCTCTCAACTCTTCTTCTCTTCTTCTTTCTTCTTCTAGACGAATTCGCTCATTTAATTCCCCTTCAAAATCGGGAGGTTCAATACCCATCTCCTTTTCAATTTCATATTGATACTTAGGGGATTGTGGACCTAATCTTCGATACACGAAAGCTAAAACTACTCCAGAAATTAGTCCGGCCAAGTGTCCTTCCCACGAAACATGAGGTTGCATTGGAAAAATTCCCCAAATTAAACTTCCGTACACAAAAACAACAAACAAAGAGATTGCTTGAAGCGGCAGGTATTTACGAATAACTCCAGAAGTGAATAGGAACCCAGCCATTGCATAGATTACACCACTCATTCCAATATGATAACTATTGGTTAATTCGGCAAAAAGCCAAACACCAACACCAGTGCCTATCCAAGCAAACACGAAAAAACGCAAGGCGATTTCCCTATAATAATATATTATCGCACCCAACAAAACCGCTGTTGGCATTGAATTATTAAGAATATGTTCGATTTCGTTTTTTGAATGAAGTAGAGGCATGAAAACAATACCTTTAAGACTTGAAACTTCATGTGGTTTAACTCCGAACTTGTAAAAATCAATCAATGGAAAAAGGTGATCTGCCCAATAAATTAGCCACAACACAACCAAAAGCAACAGTGGATACACTATAGCTTCTTTTGTTGATCCAAACTGATTTGTTTTATTCATGGCATTGGTTTGTCAAAAGTTATGCCCGAACTATTTACGTGACAACATGACAGCAATGTAGTATATAATCCCCTAAAATCCTTAATTTTGATTTATGGATGAAATTGTAAATCGTGTTAAAGAAAGCGGACTTATTTCAATTGACTTAGCTACTTTTAAGCCAAAAATTGAACTAGTGTCTATTGACGTTGCAGACGTCCTTTGGCAACGCTTAGTATTAAAGGAAAAAGATTTTCGAACATGGATTAAAACCCATGATTGGACAATTTATGCAACTAAAGCCGTTTACGTATTCTGTTCCGAAGATGCAATTGTTCCTACTTGGGCATATATGTTAATCGCTTCTCAATTGGAAGAGGTAACTCCAGATTATATCATTGGCTCAGAGTTAGATTTAAAAAAACGTTTAATTCAAAAACGCATTGAAAGTGAACCATTGGACGCCTACAAAGATGGCCGTATTATCATCAAAGGATGTGCAGATATTTCTTCACCTGAATTTGCGATGAGTGAATTGGTGCGACATCTTCAACCGGTTGCGAAGAGTATAATGTATGGTGAACCATGTTCAACTGTTCCTGTATTTAAACGGAAATAGAAACTTTGCGGCCTTTGCTTCTCCGCTTTTAATTACAAGTAGTTATCACGTCAAAAGTAAAGCCTTTCGCTTTTAACATCTGAATCAATTTTGGTAAGAGAACCTTTATTCTTTCTTCTACCTTTGCATTATCATGCAATACCAAAATGTCGCCCGCTTTGATTTTCTGGGCTTCGATTAGAATTTTATCGACAGGCACAGAATGGTCGTAATCGTATGAAAGCCACGACCACATAACAATTTCATACTTTTTTCGAATTGGCCTTACAAAACTGAAAGGTAAGCGACCATATGGAGGACGGAAAAGCTTTGAACTTGTATAAGGCTCAGCATCTTCAATGGATTTTAAATACGCTTGCTTTGATACCTTATTTCCGTTTTCATGACGCATCGTATGATTTGCAATTACATGTCCCGCAGCTCGCATTTCGTGCATTAATCCTGGATTACTTTTAGCGTTTTCACCAACGCAAAAGAAAGTCGCTTTGATGTTTTCCTTCTTGAGTTCATTTAATATCCAAGGTGTCAACTCCTCGGTTGGGCCATCGTCAAATGTTAAATAAACATGCTGAGAAGACGAAACTCCCCATATTTTCCGAGGGAAGATCCATCGAAAAATAAAGGGAGTTTTAAATAAGTACATCTTTGTAACTATAAGCTATCTGCCATTAAGGCGCCATCATATTCGGCATTGCTGGAGCAGGCGCTTGTTGTTCTGCTGGCATTTGCATTGGCGCTTCCTTAAATCCAAAATATATTGCCATTCCATTAGAATAATCTTCAATATCAAACATCATTGTTGCATAACGTCCTGCTGATGATCCACGACGAACACTTTCTCCATTCGCTTGTGCGGCTTCTTTCAGTTGTCCAATGATCGTTGGGAAGAACGTTTTATAAAGATATTGCACTTGAGCTCTTGTTCGTTTTGCTAATGCACCTTTTGGATTTCCAAGTTCAGGATCATTCGAAGCTGAATGCAATTTAAAATACGATGCTAAAGCAGCATACAAATCTTTGGTATTGCTGTTATTGCTTGAAAGCACAACTTTGCTGTTTTCAAAATAGCCAATAATTGATTCCAATTGATCCGCAACAGTTTTTCCTAACTTTTCTGCTCCGGCTTTATCTCCTGCCATGTACAACATTCCTACATACTCATGTAATACTCCGTCATTAAATCCTGGCAAGGATTTACCATTGATTTCATAACCGTCGTCAGGATTGTTTGATTGATTCGGCTCGCCATAATCCATTACAATTTCGGCAGGCATAACTTCCAAAGAACGATGAATAAGTTTCTTCGCTTTCTCCTTGTATTCTTTAATTTTCGCCGCAGTAACAATTGCAGGCAAAGTAGATTCATCTCTTCCCATGCTTAACATCATTTCCCTTCTACTGTTGTCTTCTTCAGCATTGTACGCTTTAGAAATGTAGTTTTCCGCCAATGATAGGAATTGTAATCTGTATTGAGATGTATGACGACGAGCATAATAATCTGTAATTACATCTGGATTGCTCATTGCTCCCCAAGCATAATTCTTCATCAAATTTGCATACATTTTATCAGCGCTGAATCTTTCATTGATATTGTTCAAAGGACTCAACTCGAAGATTACACCGTTTTGTTTAATGAATCCGCTTCTGTATAAAGACATTGAAACATCTGATCCACCTGGAGAGGAGAAACAAATACTTCGCTTCCATTCATTGTTTGCCAATATATCAAGCATCATTACTTGCTCTCGTGTAATTGCACGAGCTGTAAACGAGAATTTTAATTCTTTCAAGCAGTTTTTCTCATCTTTGGCATCAATAATTCCAGACTTAACTGCATTTTTTGCATTAACCGGTAAGATAAATCCATTACTTGGGAATACACGCACAGCGCGTTGACCGCTGAAATCAACCATGTTTTTATCGTCTCGAACAAATTCCATGGCATCCACAAGGTTCGTTGTGTTCCAGCTCTTTTCAAAATCAACCAGCATCGTTTGGAAAGCTTGAAGATTTTCATTTGTCATTGAAATTAATCCCGATTGAGCTGCTGTTAATACCTCAACTCCAGCTTGGAATTTTTTAAATACCTGCATTCCTTTATCACCTTCAGCTAATGGTGTAGAAAACAGTCCTTTTATTTGATTCAATCGACTCATTGCTCTTGGTTCAGAAGCAGAGGCGTTATTCAGTAAACTAGTTGCTTGACCATTTAAAGCATCGACTGCTTGACCGATGATTGAACCATTCGCATCAACTCGTAAAGTAATTACTTTCTTGATAGTCTCAAGATTTGCATTCATGTAGAACAACTCAAAAATATCAGTAAAGACAACTTGGTCTGTACTACCAGCATACATTAGAATTTGATCCTCAGTAAACTTAATCGGTAACGGATCTGAAGTATACGCCTTCATTTTCATTTGATCTGTGTACCAATCTGTTTGCATTAATGACAGGTTACATACACGTACATCCACACGTTTTCCTTCTACTTCTTGCATATACCATAATGGGAAAGTATCATTATCTCCATTCGTGAATAAGATTCCGTTTTCTCCAACCGAATTCAAATAATTTAAAGCCAAATCATCCGCGGTTGTTTTTAAACTTCTGTCATGATCATCCCATCCTTGCATTCCCATAATTACAGGGACAAACAAACATAGTATCGCTGCTATGGTTGCTCCTTGAGAATCTTTACTCACTACTTTTCGAAGTACAACCATTAAAGCTAAAACTCCAACTCCAATTGCCGACATGATTAACCATGTTACAACTGTCGGCATGGATGATTCACTATTCATATCAGCCAAAAGCATCATCAGAAGTCCAGCTCCAACAATGATTCCAATTTTCTTAAAATGTTCTTTTGTAAATGACTTAAACGCTTCATAAAGGGCATAAACTCCTATTCCAATCCACATTGCAAAGAAGAAGAAAGAACCAGCGTATGCATAATCTCTTTCTCTTGGTTCGAAAGGTCTTGGATTCAAGTAAATAATTATGGCCAAACCAGTAAAAATGAACACCAACATCACAACAAATGCATCTTTCGGAGCTTTATAGAAATGGAAAATCAATCCGATAAACCCTAGAATTAAAGGTAATAAGTAGAACTTATTGTTTGAAGGGTTTTCAGTTGTATAATACGGTGCTTTGTCTTGATCTCCTAAACGATTATCATCGATAGCTGAAAAGCCAGAAATCCAGTTTCCTCTCATGTTGTCGCCATGTCCTTGAATATCGTTTTGACGACCTGCGAAGTTCCACATGAAGTACCTCCAATACATCCAATTCACTTGGTAACTTGTAAAGAAAGTCATGTTCTCGCCAAAGGTAGGCAGTCGGTTTCCATCGCTCCCTTTTTCTGTCGCAGCACCATCATTTGCGTTATAGCCAGACCATCTTTTGTAACCATCAATTCGCTGTTGATCTTGAGACCAATACATCCGTGGAAAAAATGTCGTTTGCGCATAAGTCGGCACTGCATTCTTACGTGTTGATGAGTTTGATTCGAAATACGTTTCATTTACTTCTGCCCCTGGGAAATCTTTTGCATATGCTTTCGCGCGGTTTTCATCTTTGAACGCTTTTAAAATATTATCGCCTTTTTGAACAACAAAACGACGAAGATGAAAAGCAGATAAATCCTTAAATTCCTCCCTAGAATTCTCTTTAGAATTCCAGTGATGACCAAACAATATTGGTGCTGATCCATATTGCTCACGTGTTAAATAAGAATGAAGTGTAACTAAGTTTTCTGGATCATTTTCGTCTAACGGCGTATTTGCATTTGAACGTATTACAATAACCGCAAAAGAACCATAACCGATTAACAATAACATTAGACCCATCACAGATGAATACAAAATTCGTTTGCTTTTCTTACGCGCGTAGCGAATCATGACAACACAAATCACTACCAATGCAACAAAAAAGAAAATTGTTCCACTGAAAAATGGAAGTCCCAATGAATTGACAAAAGCAACTTCGAATTTCGACGCAATAGAAATTGAACCTTGAATTACACCAACTTGTATAAAACCAAGCACAGCTATTGCTAAAATTCCAACCAATAAAAATCCTTTAACAGTAATCTTATCTTTAAAACGGAAGTAAATAATGTACGCAATTGCAGGAACAATAAGAATACCTAAAAGGTGGACTCCAATTGCAAGACCAAGCATAAACATTATGAATAGCAGCCAACGATCAGGCGAATAACCTTGAGGTATTAATCCGTTTCCGATTTCTGCCATCTCCTCGTCCCACTTTAAAATAGCCCAGAAAATGATTGCTGTAAATAAAGAAGACATCGCATAAACCTCACCTTCTACTGCAGAGAACCAAAAAGATTCAGAGAATGTATAAGCCAATCCACCTATAAAACCACTTGCAAAAATGGCAATTTTATCACCTGAAGAAAGTTCTTTTTTATCTTTCAAAACCATTTTTTTGACCAACATTGTAATCGACCAAAACATGAATAAAATGGTTCCTGAACTAGATATTGCTGATAATCTATTGATCCAAACGGCTACATTTTCAGGGTCAGCAAAGAAAGAGAACAATCGTCCAATCACCATAAACAAAGGAGCTCCAGGAGGGTGACCAACTTCAAGTTTATAGGCCGCTGTGATGTACTCTCCACAATCCCATAAACTAACTGTATCTTCAATAGTGATAAAAAAAACGGTTGTAGCGATTAAAAATAAAAGCCAACCTAAATAGAGGTTTATTTTCTTATAATTCATATGCAGTTGTTATATATCTCATTTTCAATTATCCAACTTAAAAACAAAATAGTCTGTGCGAATTTAGCAATATAAACCCTGCAATTAACGCTTTAAAAGTGAAAAAATGCCAAAAATGCTAAAACTCACAACTTTTTACCTTTCGGCGCATATTTTTTGAATTGTTGTTGGTTAATATTCAATTTTGTTATTACATTTGCACCCGCAACAAGCAAACACTTGTTTCAGGAACGTTGTGAAACTGTCCTATGGTGTAATTGGCAACACGTCGGTTTTTGGTACCGAAGAGTCCAGGTTCGAGCCCTGGTGGGACAACAAAAGCTTCATCGAAAGATGAGGCTTTTTTTTATACATATGCTGATAAAATGATTTATTTCTACCTATCAACGTATCATATAACAAAACCCATGATTTCATCTGGGGTTTTACTCCAATTCAACTAGGAAATAGTGTTGAACATTCATGTGAATACTTAGTTCATCATTCTCAATTCCCAAAAAAATATAATTTCAAATCATCCGCGCGATTTTTAATTATTTTAGCTAGTATTCGTTCATCGACATTGGTTGGTGTTTTTTTTTAATTATCGAACTCTAAATAATTATCAATGAAAACTCTGTCATTACTCGTTCTGTTTTTTGCTAGTCAAGTTTTATTTGCCCAAACAAGACTTCTTTATTTTGAAAAAGATGGTTATCAACTTAACCAAGAAAGTGCTTCAGTTCTAGATGACTTAATTTTTGAATTAAAAGCAACCAAAAACAATCGAGATATTGCAATTATTGGACATACCGACAAAGATGCTTCTGAAGAATACAATAAGGAACTCGCTTTAAATAGAACGCGTTCGGTGAAAGATTATTTAACAGAAAGAGATATTTACAACCGCTTCCACTTGCTTTCGATGGGAGAAATGAATCCAATTAATGCCAATATCGACGAGAATCAAAAGAAAGTTAACAGGAGGGTAGAAATTGTTTTAAATTATCAGTTGAAAAATGATGTGAAAAACGTCTTTCAACAGGCCCCTCAAGAATTTAAAATTGGGCCATTTGAATCAAAAAAAATTACAACTGCTTATGGAACGCAAATACATTTTGAGAAAAATCTATTTGATTCCGTTCTTCCTCATTTGCCTATCAAAATCGTAATTCAAGAATATTATGACAAAGCGGATTTTGTTTTGGCAAACTTGACCACAGAAACAAGCGATAATAGAAGATTAGAATCCAAAGGCATGATTAACATTCAAGCCGTTCAAAATGGTGACACCTTGAAATTGAAAAAAGGCAACTCCTTTAATATACTATTTCCTGATCGAGAAATTAGTGACGATATGCAACTTTTTGAAGGAGCCGTTCATAATGAAAAAATCTCTTGGGATCAAACAACATTTACTCCTTCCCGTTCCTTTAGCAACTCCGGTTGGTCTACAACTTATTATCCAGGTGGCGATACGATAAGCAGATCCAAATGGTGGTATGAGAAAATTGGAGGAGAAACATACAAAATTGAAAGAACTGAACACCTCAGATTAAACAAGATAACTATTGACACTACGGATGTCGAAAATGAAAAATTATTGGATGAATTATTAATGGCATCTACAAATGTTGGGTGGATTAACTGCGATCGATTTTGGAATGACAATTCTCCAAAGGAAGATGTGATTGTGGAATTTACTGGTGAATTCGTGCCAGTTGTAACACTTGTTTTTGACGATATCAAATCCGTACTTCCCTACTCCTATCGGGAAGATAATAGGCTAATATTTAAAAACATTCCTATTAATAGAGATATTACGATTATCGGATTGCATCATACTAAGGATGATAACGAAACATTATTCGCAATACAAAAAAGTACGTCCAAAAAAGGATTAAATGAAAAACTCCATTTTGAAAGAAAACGCTCTGAAGAAATCAAGTCAAAATTAGCGAATCTTTAAAATGAAAAGTGCATCAATCCCTTTGAGTTGCATTTATCTAGTTCTTTATTAATTTCTAAAAAGAACCACCTCCTAAGATATCTTCTCCATCCAACAATAACGCCCACTCCGTATAATCCTTTACTAAAATTCGATATTCAATTTTATCTATAAGTTGGATCACCAATACATTTTTGTTCACGCCATGTTTTCCTCGAGTAACGGTGGTAATGTCCGATAACGGCACGTTAAAACCAAATTCTTGCGATTCAACTTTGCGTTTAATTAGTGCACCAAGAATACCAAATCCAGAAACTCCAGTCTTATGAGCTTCTAGTCTAATTCGCCCTTCAGACAATTGCAAAACGCCTTGCAGTAGCATCATTTTTGATTTCAGGTAACCAACTCGTTCTTCTTTGATGATTTTTTGATCCATGTTTTTCGAAAATAAAAAAAGGTCACCTTTCGATGACCTTGAGAACTAAAAATTCGATTGCTATTATAATGCAGCTAAATCAGTGTTTTCTACGTGATCTACGCTTCCGTATGCATCACAATGTCCTCCTCTTGATGATCCACAAGCAGCAAGAACTACTGTTAACATCAATCCCATTAGTGTCAAGGCCAATACTTTCTTCATAATACGTTGTTTTTAAGAGATTTTTTGTTTGTTGTTGTCTAATAATAACGATAAAATTACAATAAATTACATGATTGAAAAAAAAATATTTTCCACAAGGGGGTATTTTCCTTCTAAAATAAAGTAATTTTCACAACGTTAATGAAATTAATGCGGACGCTATACTTAGTATTGATACTGATTTTACCCAATTATTACTGGGCTCAATCAAGCTACCAAATTATTTTTAAAAACAGTAGTTATCAACAATTCGTAAAACGTCCAAAAGTTCAATTTAAGGACAGTATTTCCGCAAAACGTTATTTATCTGGGTTTCAAAAGGAGGCAATTTCCAAAGGTTACGTTCTTGCATCTTTCGATTCATTACACTTTCAACCAAATAAAGTAAATGTCTATTTCACTTTAGGTCCAAAAATGAACAGTGTGATTTTAACCTTAGGGGAAAAAGAAATGAAATTCGTTCGTAAAACTACTCGCCTTAATGAAAAAATTATCAGTCAAACGCCATTCACACCCACAGAGTTAGCGAATACAATAAAAAAAATTATGAATGCCTATTTAAATAACGGTTATCCCTTTGTTCGATTGAAACTGGTTAATCATGTATGGGACGGAAATGAACTAAGCGTTAAACTTGACATCAACTCTGGGAAATTCGATAATTGGTCAAAAATAAACGTTCGGGGCGATTCGTCTATTTCATCAAAATACATTTCCAATTTGTTAAATATCCGAATAGGTGATGCGTATTCTGAAAAAGAAGTCTCGCTCATTTCCTCACGAATTAACCAAGTTTCATTTTTAAAAGAAATTAAACCTTCCGAAATTTTATTTACCCAAGAAGGTGTTGAACTTTTTTTGTATCTAGAATCCGTACCGATAAGCTCGGCCAACGGAATAATTGGTTTTCAACCAGATGCAACCACACAAAAACTCAGTTTAACGGGAGATGTTCACTTGAAATTAATGGATGTTTTCCACCGAGGTGAACTTTTAGATTTGCAATGGCAGAGTATTCGCAAGCAAACCCAATCACTCGAAGTGAAAGTAAATTATCCCTTCTTGTTCAATACTTCCTTTGGATTGGATGGTAATTTTAATCTTTATAAAAGAGATTCCTCCTTTCTTGAACTCAATTCTACCGCTGGTGTCCAATATTTTCTTAAAAAAGGAAATTACCTGAAAGTCTTTTACAACAACATTTCTTCCAATGTACTTTCTGGCGGAGCCAACAACCCTTCGTTTTCAAACCTTGGCTCAGTAAAATCCAATAATTACGGAATCTCGTATACGTACAAACAAATCGATTATGTTCCAAATCCTTCTCGCGGACTTCATTTTTTGATTGAAGGTGCAGCCGGTACTCGCAAATCTCAAGTTTCAGATACTTCTGAGACTTTTAAATCTACAACGTTCCGAGGGAAAGTTAGTGGAGAACTATTTATTCCACTTGCAAAGCGCCATGTTCTGCGAATCAATTCTGCAACGGAATTTTACATAGCTGATCGCATATTTGAAAATGAAGTGTATCGCTATGGAGGATTAAATTCTCAACGCGGTTTCAACGAAGATGCATTATTCGCAACCACCAAAACCACGGCGACAGTTGAGTATCGCTTTCTTCTCGATAAAAATTCGCATGTTTTCGCTTTTTACGACCAAAGTTTTTACGAAAACAATGCCAAGACATATTATTATGATTCTCCGTATGGATTTGGTGCCGGCTTTGCGTTCAGCACGAATTTCGGTGTTTTCTCAATTTCGTACGCTTTAGGAAAAGAATTCTCCAATCCAATACGTTTTAGCAACAGTAAAGTCCATTTTGGATATATCGTCTATTTTTAATTACTACTCGTTCCAATGAAATTAATCCTTGGCTTTTTTTTACTACTCATTACCGTTGGATGCTCGCCCTTTCATCAATTATCGAAAGAAACGAAAATTGGAACCAAGGATGGATATGTGGTTGCGACTAATCAGCAATTGAATTTAGAATCGCTTACATTCGGTGACTTTAAATTTGCGACTTCGAACAAAGAATTTAAAAAACTAAAAACAGACTCTATCGCCTTTAGTAACATTCTGTTTTATGCCACAACAAGCAATCCGACTTATGATTACTATATTCTTGTTGATCCCGTTGATACTAATTTCAATCTTAAATTGTACGAATTAGAAAAAGTCATTCAAAAAGAGCATCGCTATTATTTATTGATATCAAAGTCGGCTCCCTTTAGCGATGCAAAATTTATTCGAAACAATTTAACGGTTGAATAAGCGCGTTAAAAATGGACTGATTTTTCAATCTAGTTAAAGAACTTTAGGGATAATTACCTATTTTTAATCTGTTCTTAAAAATTGTAGCGTAAATAGATTACGTTCAACTTTTCTACATTTATACGAAAAACAAATTATGCTTATCACCATTCTTGTTATTGGAATCATTATCTCTATTGTTGCGGCAGTATGGTTTTTTAGTCAACTAAAAAATGTCAACGCTAAAACTGAAAAGTTAGAAGTGGAATACCATTCCAAAACAATTGAATTGGAAGAGTTCAAAATGAATTCAATTCGACTTAGCACTGAAAAGGAAGGGTTGTTGCAACAACTTGAAAATGAGCGTAAACTTTCAATAGAAAAGCAAGAAGAGTTAAAAAAACAATTGGAGTTGATAGGGAAAGACATTGTGTTGGAAGGGAATAAAGCCCTGAAATCCGAAAACGAACAACAATTAAATCATTTGCTAAACCCGTTAAAAGAGAAGCTCGAAAAATTTGAAGCGAAAGTAAACGAAAACAAGGAACATGACATTAAACGATATGCCAATATGGAATCGTTGATTAAAGTTTTGTCGGAGCAGCATTCACAAATGAACAGCACAGCACAAAATTTGGTAAATGCGCTAAAAGGTGAACAAAAAACACAAGGAAATTGGGGTGAAATGGCCTTGGAGCGAATTTTAGAATCTAGCGGATTAGAAAACGGTAGAGAATATCATTTGCAATCGTCTTATAGGAATGAACAAGGTGAATTGTTGCGCCCAGATGTGGTTATTCAATTACCAGACGATAAACACATTATAATTGACGCGAAAGTATCGTTAAAAGCCTTTGAACAATATATCAATGCCGAAGACCCAGATGCTAAGTCATTGGCTCTTACCAATCATTTGATTTCTATTAAGTCGCATATTAAAGGATTGGGTGAAAAGGACTATTCGCATCTGCCTGGCATAACAACACCAGATTTCGTTCTATTATTTATGCCAATTGAATCATCCTTCTCACTTGCTATGAAGGAAGAACCAACATTATATCAATTGGCTTGGGAAAAGAAAGTAGTTATTGTAACTCCATCGACTTTATTGGCCACGTTAAAAACTGTTGAAGGACTTTGGAAACATGAACGTCAGAATAGGCATGCTCATGAGATTGCCGAGCAAGCAGGTCGATTATACGACAAATTCGTAAACTTTGTTGGAGATCTTGAAAAAGTGGGATCAAAACAAAAAGAAGCCATCAAATCATATGACGAAGCAATGTCCAAATTATCTGAAGGAAAAGGAAATCTTACGCGCTCAGCTGAGAAACTGAAAGAACTTGGTGTTAAATCAAAAAAACAATTGGATCAAAAGTTTTTAGATGATGAAAATGCTTCAATTGAAAATGACTGATATTCCTTTTAAATTGAACGGAGAAAATAAGTCTTGACTTCGATTTACCTATTTGGCCTGCATTGAAGATCTAATTTCCTTCATAAAGTCAGAGGCATAAACAAAATCGGCTATTTCTTTGTTATCCGTTGTTATAATAGATTTTCGATCACCTTCCCACCAGTTCTCACCGTTGTGAATAAACAAGATTTTATCTCCAATTTCTATAACAGAATTCATATCGTGTGATATAACTACAGTAGTCATTTCATACTCATAAGTAAGCTCACGAATTAAATTATCTATTACAATTGACGTTTTAGGATCTAATCCAGAATTTGGCTCATCACAAAACAAATATTTTGGATTCATTGAAATTGCACGCGCGATTGCAATTCGTTTTTGCATTCCCCCGCTACATTCTGCTGGATACAATTTATTTCGACCTTCTAGGTTAACACGGTCCAAACAAAAATTAACGCGATCCAATTTTTCCTTTTTTGTTTGATTCGTGAACATCGTTAAAGGAAACATAATATTCTCCTCAACGGTCATCGAGTCGAACAAAGCAGAACCCTGAAATAACATTCCAATTTCCTTCCGTATTGCTTTTTTATCCAATCGCGACATCGAAGTAAAATCTCTTCCATCAAAAGAAATACTTCCCGAATCCGGTTGATGTAAACCTACAATACATTTAGTTAAAACTGATTTACCTTGTCCAGATTGACCAATAATCATATTTACAACACCTTTCTTAAATTCGGTATTGATATTTTTCAATACATGGTTCTCACCAAATGATTTATCGATATTTTTAACTTCTATCATAACAAAATCATTTGAGTTAATAGAAAGTTGGCAATTAGTATCGCAACACTACTTGTAACAACAGCTCGCGTTGCAGATTTCCCGACATCTAAAGCTCCTCCTTTAGTATAGTAACCATAAAAAGAAGCGATTGAAACAATTAAAAAAGCAAAAACGACTGTTTTCGTAAGGGCATAAAAGACATTTCCAAGTTCAAAAAATGCACGGATTCCTTCCACATAAGTTTCAGTAGATGCCAAACCAGAAAGCATAAGCGCCAGCCAACCACCAACCAAACTTAAACCCATTGAAAAAATAATAAGAATAGGGAAAAAGAAAATAGCTCCAATTATCTTAGGTAACACCAAATATGTTAAGCTGTTTACCCCCATAATCTCGAGCGCATCAATTTGCTCAGTCGTTTTCATTGTTCCAATTTCTGATGCGATGTTCGAACCTACTTTACCTGCCAAAATCAACGAAATAATTGTCGGTGAAAATTCTAGTATCGTACTGGAACGAGTGATATAACCAATTGTATATTCAGGCAATAACGGAGAATCCATATTGGATGCCGTTTGCAAAGCAATTACCGCACCCATGAACGTTGACATCAATGCAACTATAGGTATAGAATTTATTCCGATAAATTGAATTTCATCAAATAGACGCTTTCTAAACACGCCCCATTTTTCGGGTTTGGAAAATACCACCCAAATCATATTCATGAAAATTCCAATATTCTTAAATGCTTTCATCTGTTTCGTAAAGTTAATTGTATTTTTTTTGTAATCAATTTATAGAGGATGAAATCAGAGCAATGTTGAAAAAAAGAAGCTAATTTTGCATGAACTATGTCAGATAAAAGAATGAAATATTCAACTGTACTAAAAAAATATGTTCCTATAGAATATGTTGATTTGGTGACTGACCTGTTGTTAAAACATCGTGTAATTTTTAAAATTGTAAAGCCGCGTAAAACGAAACTCGGGGATTTTAGAGCCGGAATAGGAGAAGAAAAGCATCAGATAACAGTAAATGGTGATTTAAACAAGTACGCTTTTTTGATAACAACTTTACATGAATTTGCGCATTTAGTTACTTACGATGAATATGGTAGAAACGCTTCGCCTCATGGCAAAGAATGGAAAGATAATTTCAGTAAACTTTTGGTTCCGATGATTCGGATTGGACATTTACCCAAACCAATTGAAAGTGCTTTAATGAATTCACTAGTAAATGTCAAAGCGTCATCTTGCACAGATGTCAATTTACAGCGCGTTTTGTTAACGTTTGATGAACGAAATGATAACCTTAAAACTCTTGAATCATTAGAGAAAAACAGTATTTTTGAGCTCGATGGGAGGCTTTTCGAAAAAGGTGTTTTGAGAAGAACACGTTTTATGTGTAAAGAACAAAATGGAAAAAGATATTTTTTGGTCAATCGCTTGGCCATAGTAAAAGAAATAAAGAATGAACAAGAATAATTATAGCGTTATAATGGCTGGCGGAATTGGAAGTCGATTTTGGCCAATGTCAACTCCTGAAAATCCAAAGCAATTTTTAGATGTTCTTGGAATTGGTAAGACATTAATTCAAATGACTTTTGAGCGATTATTAAGCGTTTCACCGGTTGAAAATATCTATATTTTGACGAATATGGATTATAAAGAGCTGGTTCTCGAGCAATTACCATTGTTAAAACCAGAACAAGTATTAACAGAGCCTGAGCGTAAAAACACTGCACCTTGTATTGCTTATGCTGCGGCTAAAATTCACTCATTGAACGAAAACGCGAATTTAATTGTTGCTCCTGCCGATCATTTGATTATGCAAACAGATAAATTCGCATCTACTGTATTTTCTGCAATAGAATCTTCCAATGCTGGTCGAATTGCAACAATAGGAATTTCTCCAACTCGCCCTGATACTGGTTACGGGTACATCGAGTTTGAAGCCTCATCAGAATTAAAAGCAAATGATTGTGTAGAAGTTCAACAGTTTAGAGAAAAACCAGATTTAGAAACAGCAAAGCAATTTGTTGCAGCGGGTAATTTTTACTGGAACTCAGGAATTTTCATTTGGAAATCGGCTACTATTTTAGACGCGTTAAGTCAATTCCAACCTGCATTGTTTGATTTATTTGCGAAAGAGCTAAGCGCATACAACACGCCAAAAGAGCAAGCTTTTGTCAATCACGCCTTTGCGACGTGTGAAGATATTTCAGTTGATTTCGCCATCATGGAGCACGCTAAAAACATTGATGTTGTATTGGCCAGTTTCGATTGGTCAGACCTTGGAACATGGGGTAGTTTAGACACCCATTTATCTAAAGATGCGAATAACAATTCTATAGTTGGAAATACAACGCACCTGTTCAATTCCAAAAACTGTATCGTAAATATTCCAAATGGAAATGAAGCAATTATTGATGGCTTAAATGGATACATCGTTGTTCAATCTGATAATCGCTTGATGATATTGAAAAAAGAAAACGAACAAGAATTGAAGCAATTTTTGAAAAAACTATAACTTCGACAAGCTCAGTTACAGTTTTCGACAATTACATAAATAAAAAAGGCTCAATTACCATTTTGGCAATTGAGCCTTTTTCATTTTACATTTAAAAGGAGTGTATTAGCGATTACCACTTCTAATTTGTTCTGCTTCCCATTGTCGGTATAAATCGAAATAACTTTTTGATTCCATCACAACTACTCCGCCCATTGTATCACCGTATTTCGCTGGTAAGCCGCCTGTATACACCATCATGCTTCCAATCGAACAACCTGGAACACTTCCTACGTTTGATGTTTTTACACCATCTACCAAGTAAAGCATATCATTTTTACGTGCCCCTCGAAATGCCAAGCTTCCGTCATCGTCCAAACGAATTTCCGAACTCATACTTGCGATCAATCCTTTCACATTAAATTTTAAAGGTGATTTATCTATCTCCTCTGCAGTAAGTGTTTTAACAGGTAAATTCCCACTGATTAATTTAATTTCATTTTTGTTATACCCAGCATCGACAGCACCTAAAGTCATGAGTGTACTTTCGAACTTAATTATCCCAGTTTGATAGAATCCATCTACAGGAACGTTCACAATAATATTCTTCATTGTATCCTCGTACTGACGAATTTGCAAAATATAAGTTCCAGAAGGAATACCTGAAATTCTGAATCTTCCATCATATTCAGTTCTCACTTGATATTTTGTACCTGCCGTTTCAATAAAAGCGATGGCATCGTACACTGGTTGATTGGTTTTTTTGTCTACTACAGTACCGATTACTTCTCCTAAGTTCGTTTGTCCAAAGAGCGTTCCTGTCACTAACAGAAAAAAGCTCATCATCATTTTCTTTTTCATAAATCTCAATTTTAAGTTTAACACTTGTTTCTTATTAGATGATGGCAACTTTACTTTTCCATAAATTATGACAAAAAAAACTCCCTTCAACCAAATGAAGAGAGTCTCAATATGAATTAATCTTTTACTTATTCAGCGATTGATGCACTAGAACATGGAAAAGATCGATCAACTTTTTTGAACAAACCTTGTAAAACATTACCTGGTCCTACCTCAATTACTTCAGATGCTCCATCAGCAATCATTTGATTCATCGATTGAGTCCATTTTACAGGTGCAGTTAACTGAGCGACCAAATTCTTTTGAATTTCAATTGGATCAGAAACAGCTGCTGCTGCAACATTTTGATAAACAGGACAAATTGGCGTATTGAATGTTGTAGCTTCAATTGCTGCAGCCAACTCTTCGCGTGCTGGTTCCATTAACGGTGAATGAAATGCTCCCCCAACTGGTAGAATCATTGCTCTTCTCGCACCTGCTTCAGTCAAGAGTTCACATGCTTTTTCAACAGCTGGCACTGCTCCCGAAATCACTAGCTGTCCTGGACAGTTATAATTTGCAGCAACTACAATACCATCTACTTTCTCGCATACATCCTCCACAATTGCATCTTCCAATCCGATTATCGCTGCCATTGTTGAAGGAGTTACCTCACAAGCATCTTGCATCGCCAACGCTCTTTTTGAAACTAAGCGCAATCCATCTTCAAAATTCAATGTTTTGTTTGCTACCAACGCAGAAATCTCTCCAAGTGAATGACCAGCAACCATATCTGGTTTAAAACTATCACCTAAACACGCCGCTAAAATAGTTGAATGTAAGAAAATAGCTGGTTGAGTTACTTTCGTTTCTTTCAATTCTTCCGGCGTTCCTTCGAACATTATTTTCGTAATATCGAAACCTACTATCTCATTCGCTTTTAAGAACATTTCTTTAGCGATTGGTGAATTATCATATAAGTCCTTACCCATTCCTGTAAATTGAGCTCCTTGACCTGGAAAAACGTATGCTTTCATTTCTTTTAATTTTAGTGCAAAAATAAAAAAGGTCAGCAATAACTGACCTTCTTTGTATTGATTTTAATTCTTACTGAATAATAACTCGTTTTGAAATCGTTGTACCGTTGTTCGACAATTGAATAAAATACACTCCGGTTCCAAATGGAGATAAATCAATTGTAGATGCCCCAATTTTAGAATCAGAATAAATACTATTTCCAAGCAGATCAATAACCTTAATTGAATAGCTTTCATTGAAAGATGACTCAATGTTAATAATTCCGTTAGATGGGTTTGGAAATATTTTAATGTTTTCCAAGGTGTTTTCATTCACGGTTAACCAACCTCCGTTCATTAACATTCGCACCCCTAAAGCGTTTCCATTTGTATAAGTCACACCTTTAAGATTAACTCCACTTGCGTAACTCGGCTGAGTTACAGTAAGATCATTTACGACAAATATTTCCTTTTGATAATTATCGCTATATAAACGTGCAGATCCGTAGTAAACACCCGAATCAATTGAAAAAGGCGCATCGAAATAGGCGTCAACATATCCATTTACCAAATCATTAGCTGTTACATAATGTTCTGAGGTTTGGACTAGATGAGAAGGATGTGCACTCCAAAATTCAGTAGAATCCGTAATACTTCCAAAAACCCATGAACCCTCTTCAGACCCAGGAGCTAACATTACCCGAATCCCAGAAACAACTGAATTCTGTTTAAGATGATACATTGAACCTATTATCAGTCCCTCCGAGTCATCAAAAGTTGATGGTCCAACTGCTGATGTTTTTAGTTCAGATAAAGGGTGAACGCCAATTCCGTCAATTGCATATAAACTATCAGAAATTTCAAAATTTCTTAATGCTACATTATTCACAAATTCAGCTCCCATGGTTTCGTTATCTGAAATAACGGTAAAAGTTCCTTCATATAAGCCTACTGCAAGCGACTGCGGCTCAGTAGTACCAAAAGCGTATGTTGAATCGTATTCGATCAATGCTTTGGAGTCAGAAATTGCAAAAGAGGTAAAATCGGCATCGAATAAGATATTGGTTTGGTCATTCACACCAAAGTTGTACACATCAGCACCTATACTCCAATTTGGCACTACGTGGTCTATAGGCGTTATAGCATATTGCACTCCATGATCATTCTCATTTGTTATCCAACTTTTTTCAATTAAAATATCATCCAAGGCTTGTTCCAACACTTTAAAATCGTCAACAAACCATGCATAGCCCCATTGACCTGTCCAATTCAATCTTAAATATATTTCGTTCACTGGCCCTGTCAAAGCAGAATTGATGTTAATACGAATCTTTTGTGGATTGGTAGAAAATTCTCCGTCCGTCCAATTCGGGAAAATCTCAAAAACGTTATTCATACTACTAATATCCGTCATTGGATCTAAGTCTGGCCAGGTAACATTTCCGAATCCATCTCCAATTCCCACTACCAAATATGGCCGTTCGTAGTTATATCTTCTATAAAAGGTTTCAAATTCCACAATTACATTTGGGGTTCCTGTCAAGTCCAATGGTACAGCGGTTGTTAACCAAGCGTCTTCTACATCATTTCCACCAGTGATAGAACCATATAAATCTGAATCTATCATTGCCCAACCATCATTTGAAGAGGTTGACATAATTGTATCTATAAAAAACGGACCTTGACACGTATCGTTTCCTATTTTCCAATCTAGTGTACAGTCTAAAACATCGTGTGCTAAAACCCATTCGGCTGGATTATCAAAAGTACTTTCCCAAATCGTATTTAATTTATTGCTACCGCTATTATTAACTTGATTTATTGGACCTCTTTCATTTCCACGTAGCACTGAATTTTGCGCAATTGTAGTCAAAAATGATAAAGCAAATAAAATGGAAAAACAACTTTTAATCATAGTCTTTATTTTGAAGTGCTAAGTTAGGTAAAATTGAGGAATGCATTTGCATAAAAAAGGGGAGTAACACAAGTTACTCCCCTTCTATAACATTTTTTTGCTATTGCAGTGTCTTACTTAATTGAAACACGCTTAACAATTGAACCATTTTCATTCGATACTACAATCATATAGATTCCTGCAGCATTTGAAGAAAGATCAACTGTTGTTGATGTATTCGCTGAAGTAGACAAAATAGAATTTCCTAACAAGTCATAAACTTCAATTGAGTTTTGTGTTTTGTTAGTATTCGTAATGTTTACAATTCCTTCTGATGGATTAGGGAAAATGGAAACACCTGAAATTGTGTTTTCTGAAATTCCAGCAGTATTTTGGAAGTTTGGTCTAATGTAATGTCCTGCATCCCAACCTGTGAAATAAGTGTCAGGACTTGGAGCTACACCGTATTTTCCTTTTCCTACAGCAGAATTATCATCATCTTCACCATTTCCATCACTTCCTCCAATGAAGAAAGAGCTTCCTGTTGTTCCATCGGCCTTTTGAACCTCAAAAATATAGCTTTTACCCGCCTCTAATGAAAGGGCACTTGGGAAAACCACTTTTTTCAATGCATTCACATCGCTCGCAACAACATTAATTTCAACAAGAGTTAATACCGAAGAAAGAGGATCTTGAATCCAACTACCATCATTGTTTGGATCAATTTCAAAAACTTGAGCAATTAAGTAATTTCCTACAGTTGTTCCTGTTCCAATCCAAATATCCATACCATAAACATCTTGTGTTACTGTTGGTGAATAAATTTCACCCCAAGAATGTACGTCATTAGCGAACGTTACTATGTCTGGATTAGTGCTTGTGTGACTCCATCCAAAAGTTGTAGTAGCACCATAATCATGAGCCATTAAATTATCATTAATTGTCAAAGTACTTGTTGATACATTATTATTTGCAGTGTTGAAATCATCTGGAATACTGAACTCAGCATGGTAAACTCCATTCGCGCTTGGTGTAAAACCAGAATTGAACCAAATTGTGTCTGTTACACCTACTGGAATTAAAGTAGCAATTGGCGCTGGTGTTGCAACAACTCCTGAAGCATCATGAATTTCACATGTAATTACTGGAGTTTCAGGTGTAGAACCAATATTTGATATTACAACACCTACAATCATTTCTCTAGTCTGAGTTAAAGGCAACATTGAATATTCCCAATCATTTATGATATCACCTTGCCAAGCTTTAACTAAACTAAGTTCATTCGGCGGAACAGTTTCAATTTGCACATCATCAACCATCCAAGCATAATCACATCCTCCTTTATATCGGAATCCGATGTAAGCAGTTGGCGACCCACCGATTGTAGCAGATACGTTAACTGAAGTTAATTGAGGATTTGTAGTCGCATCATTTACATCAATATCTGTATGAACTTCATATTCGTCCCATGTAACTCCATCAGTACTTGCTATAACCCAAGCAGAACCTTGATAAGCTCTATAATACGATTCAAATGTAACTTGAACAGCCGGTTGCAACGATAAATTAACCGCAGAGTTTATTAAAAATACATCTGCATTTTGAGTACCATCTGCATCGCAATATAAATCTGAATCAAAAAGTGCGAAACCGTTTGCTGCCGATGTTGAAGCGATACCTGCTATTGCGAACGGTCCTCCTGGAACAGTAGTTCCAATTACCCAATCACTTGTAGCTGCACCATTAACTTGAAAATCCCAAGCTGTTGCATCTACTCCTGTACCAAAGTCGTTAGACCACAAAGTAGCTTTATTTCTATTAATTTGAGTTGGAGTTGCCTCTTGCGTCAACTGCTGTTTTCCAATCAATTTTGAATTAAACGAAGATTGCCCAAAAGCCAAAGAGCTTGAAAGCAACGTCATCATAACAATGTATTTTTTCTTCATGTGTATTTAATTTATGTGAATTGTAAAGTTACGCTAATTTATAGTAATTTACAAATTGGTCCTTTTTTGTTAAACAACAAAAGCTGCCTCCTGTAAGAGCAGCTTTTATTAATTGAAAGGCTTTAAAATTTTAAGCCTGGTAGAATATTTATTTATTTAGCAGCGATTTAACGGTATCGGCAATCATTTTTCCATCAGCTTTACCCGCTAATTTTGATGAAAGCATACCCATAACTTTCCCCATATCCTGAGGTCCAGCTGCTCCAGTAGCAGAAATTGCATTTTCTACTTCAATTTTAATCTCATCCGCTGAAAGCATTTTCGGTAAATAAGCAACTATAACTTCCGCTTGATCTTTTTCATCCTTCGCTAAGTCTTCTCTACCTTCTTTGATATACAAATCATACGTTTCCATTCGTTGCTTATGAAGTTTCATTACAATTTTCATTGCAGCTTCCTCTGAAACCTCTCCGCTACCCGAGGTCGCTTCAAGCATCAATTTCGATTTAATATCGCGAAGAGCAGAAAGTTTTTCCTTGTCCTTAGCGAGCATAGCAGATTTAATGTCTGCGTTTATTGTATCTAGAAAACCCATTAGTCTACATTATCGTGTAAAAATGAATTATTACCATTTAAGGAAGATCCATTTTCATCATTGGAAACACTGAATCTGCTTGAATGGTCCTCCGAACTTGGAGTTGATTCATCCAATTGAATATTTCTTCTCACGTAGGCTGGTTCGTTTTCAAATTCGTGAATTCCATCTGCCTTTTTCAACTTCATTGTATATTCTTGAATTCTCGACAATCTTTCTTGGGTTCTTTTTTGTTGTTGTTCTGGTGACAACACCTCTTTTGAATCAGTAATATCAAGGTTCATTTCAGTTTCAGACTCGTCCTTCAATACCACACGTGTAATTGCCTCCTCTGATTGATCGGATTTAGAATCCCAATCAAAAGACATAGCTTTCTGCTCCACTGGCTCAGAAGTTACATTCCAGCTTGGTGTTTCGTTTGAGTCCACTTTACTGTTGTCCTTTAAAAAAGGTGCTTCCTGTGAAGCTTCAACTTCAGTTGCCTTAGACCACGGATTTTGCTGTGTTGGTGAATTCAATGGAGCTTTAATTTCATTTTTAGCTTCTTCATTCAAAGGAGCAACTTTTTTCTCTGGTGCCTTTTCCAAACCTGTTAGAGGAGATGAATCAAATCCTGTCGCGATAACCGTTACACTGATTTTCTCTCCTAAACTTGGATCGTGAGCATGTCCAAAAATAACATCAGCTGTAGAACCTGCAGCATCTTGAATGAAGTCAGTAATTTCAGTGATTTCATCCATCAATACTTCTTTATCTCCGTATGCGATATTTAACAACACATATTCAGCACCGCTAATATCATTGTCATTCAATAATGGAGATTCCAATGCTTTTTCTACTGCCTTCAATGCTCTATTGTCACCTTCAGATGAAGCGCTACCCATAATTGCAACTCCACTATTACGCATTACAGTACTTACATCATTAAAATCGACATTTATAGCACCTGTTACCGCAATAACTTCAGCAATTCCTTTCGCTGCAACAGCCAATACGTTATCCGCCTGAGCAAATGCTTGTCCCACCGATAAGTTACCTGTAATTTCACGCAAACGCTCATTGTTAATCACCAATAATGTATCTACATTTTCACGCATTGAAGCTAGTCCTTCTTCAGCCTGAATCCTTCGTTTTCTCCCTTCAAAATTGAAAGGAATAGTAACGATTCCAACTGTTAATATGCCCATTTCTTTAGCAACTTGTGCTATTACAGGAGCAGCTCCAGTTCCAGTTCCTCCACCCATTCCGGCAGTAACAAAAACCATTTTGGTATCCTTACTTAAGTATTCTCTAATTTCATCAATATTCTCTACTGCTGCATTTTTACCAATTTCAGGTAAAGATCCAGCTCCACGACCTTCAGTTAAAGATGGTCCCAATTGAATTTTGAAAGGAACAGGAGAAATTTCCAATGCTTGTAAATCCGTATTACATACTACAAAATCCACACCTTTAATACCTTCATTATACATGTGATTAACGGCATTTCCTCCCCCACCACCTACACCAATCACTTTTATGATTGATGAGTTACTGTCTTTTGGCATTTCGAATTCCATTTTTATATATTTTAGTTTGTTGTTGTTTGTTGTTGTCTAACTATTTCTTTATCAATCTTCTTCCGCGAACCACGTTTTTCCTTTTTGAACAATCGTATCAAAAAATGATCCTCTGGTTTTTTCAGAATGTGTTTTTACCGCTCCAGTGCTAGCCGCCTCTGGAACTTCTTGAGCGTGTTTTTCAATATCTTCAAATCCTTTCAGTACCAAACCGATTCCAGTTGAGTACATTGGACTTTTGATTGAATCCATATTCGTGTTTGCTAAGTGTTCTGTCGGATATCCAATTCGAGTATCCATTCCTGTTACATATTCAAACAATTGAGTAATATGATCTAATTGAGCTCCACCACCCGTCACTACAATTCCACCAATTAGTTTCTTTTCAAAACCAGAATTTCTAATTTCAAAATGAACTAATTCGATAATCTCTTCCATTCTGGCCTGGATAATACTTGCCAAATTTCTTAGTGTAATTTCTCTAGCAGGACGACCTTTCAATCCTGGAATTGCCACTACAACGTTTTCTTGTGTTTCGCTTGCAACTGCAGAACCAAATTGTTGTTTCACCATTTCAGCTTTTCGCTTCATGATTGTGCATCCTTCTTTAATATCTTCTGTTATTACGTTTCCTCCAAAAGGAATAACAGCTGTGTGTCGAATGATACCTTCATGAAAAATTGCTACGTCCGTAGTTCCTCCACCTATATCCACCAAAACAACACCTGCTTCTTTTTCCTCCTCTGTCAAAACAGCATCTGCAGAAGCTATTGGTTCTAGAATAATATTCTTAACTGACAATCCTGAACGTTCAACGCATTTGTGAATATTCATAGATGCGCCTACATTTCCTGTAATAATATGGAAGTTTGCTTCAAGACGAACACCAGACATTCCAATTGGGTCTTTAATTCCTTGCTCGTTGTCAATGATATATTCTTGGGGTAAAACCGTGATGATTTGTTCACCAGGAGGCATTGCCAACTTGTACATATCATCCACCAATTTATCGATATCGATTTGAGCAATCTCTTTCTCAATTTCAGTTCGAGTATAAATCCCTCTATGCTGAATACTTTTGATGTGTTGACCTGCAATCCCAACATTTACTGAAGCGATTTTCAACTCTCCTTCAATTCTTTCTTCGGCTTCTTCAACTGCCCCTTTGATAGATTCTATTGTTTTATCAATATTTGATACAATACCACGCATCACTCCAAGGGACTCTGTTTTACCCATTGACAAAATCTCAATTTTCCCGTGTTCGTTTTTACGACCAACGAAACAGGCGATTTTTGTGGTTCCAATATCTAATCCTACTACAATTTTACTCATTCGTATTTTTTTTCTTGCAAACTATCTGTCCATCAAACTTGAGACTAATCTCTCTATAGGTCTCCCAACCTTCATAGGGCATAGCCTCCTTGTAAAATATCTCTAACTTCTTAAACTTTTCTTCAACTTCAGAATCAGAATAGGCAGAACCAAAGATTATTTTTTGATCCCCAACCAACGGTATAAGTACAAAGTCGCCACTTTTTTTTAGGTGAACTTGTCCAATTAACGAATGGAATAATGGATCCTTACAAACATAACTTGAAATTCGATAGATATCATCTAACTTTCGAATACTTATCAAGGAATCATTGTTAATAATTTCGTTAACAGAAAAGGATGTTTTTTTATCTTTTATTTCACCTGAAAAAATCAGCACTCTAGCCGTATGCGACTGCGTTACATCCATTGTATTCCCCTTATCATCAATATAAAAAGTTTCACCGTATTTATTAAAAATACGAGCGATAGGAATACGCATATCAACATCAATTTTCCATGAACCATCTAAAAACTGAAAAACTTCAACTTTTTTAACTTGTGAAATTCCGGCTATAAACTTTTCAATCTCCTCTGTTTTTAGTTGTGCTCTCGTTTGACCGTCAAACAATAAATTCGCTCGCTTTAACTTCTCGTGCAACTCAGCAGTTGTTAAAAAGGCGTTTTCTGCATCAGCGTGTATGCTAATTTCAGGCACGGGAACGAGCTTTTCGTCCATTTCTTTTTTAACGAAAAAGACAATTGCTATTAGCACAATCGCAAAGACTGACCAAAGTGATATTTTTAACCATTTCTTCATCTTTCTTCCAGTTTGATTTTCAATGGTTCAATTATTCTATCAATATCTCCAGCTCCTATTGTCAAAACAATCTCATTTTCTCTACTTGAAATAAAATCAACGACATCGTTTGAAGCCAAAAGATGTTTATTCGTTGAAGAAATCGCTTTATACAGGGTATCACTTGAAATGCCTTCTATCGGTTCTTCTCTCGCTGGATAAATTGGCAATAAAATTATCTCGTCTAAACGGCCTAATTGCGTAGCAAAAGCATCGAAAAAGTCACGTGTTCTTGAAAATAAATGGGGCTGAAAAATTCCCGTAATTTTCTTCGATGGATACAATTTTTTTACTGCATTTATTAGCGCTTCTATCTCAGTTGGATGATGAGCATAATCGTCAATAAAAACTAGATCTGAAGTTCGAATTTGATATTCAAATCTCCGTTTTACCCCTAAAAACGAAGCCAATCCTTTGCGTATTTCATCCTCTTTGATTCCAATTTGGTTTAACAACGCAACGCAGCCAAGGGCATTTTCAGCATTGTGCGTTCCTGGTAAACCGAGCACTACGTTTTTCCAGTTAAAATTTGGCGCTTCAATATCAATCAAGTATTCACCATTGAGAAAACGCTCGTTTGAACCTGTATAATCTGCCTCACAATTCATTCCATAGGAAATAGAATTCCTTTGTTGTAATTTTACGTTTGCTTGGTGGATTAAAAACCCATTTTTGTCAATTAAATCCGCATAATCCTGAAAACTTTGGAGAAACGAAGCATCGTCATTATAAATATCTAGGTGGTCTGCGTCTGTTGTTGTAACAATCGATGCAAATGGATTCAATTTTAAAAATGAACGATCGAACTCATCAGCCTCGATTACCGTATATTCACTTTCAATGCTCCCAATGAAATTTGAATTGAAATTCGATGAAATTCCACCTAAAAAAGCGCTGCATTTTACGTTCGATTCATTCAAAATATGAGCTAAAAGTGAACTCGTTGTTGTTTTACCATGAGTTCCTGCAACGCACAGCGCTTTTGAATCACGCGTTATCATTCCAAGCACCTCTGAACGCTTAAAAACGGCATAATTGTTCTCTTTCAAAAAGATCAATTCTTTCATGGTTTTGGGAATGGCAGGAGTATAAATTATTAGTGTTTTCTCTTTCGACAAAATCTCCTTTGACACACCTTCACTTAAATCTTCAAAATGTATACTTGCACCTTCACTTTCTAGAGCTTCAGTTAATTTGGATGATGTTTTATCGTAACCACCAACTTTCCATCCTTTAGACAAAAAATAACGCGCCAAAGCCGACATTCCAATTCCACCTATTCCAACGAAATACGCTTGATTAAAAGAGTTTATATCTTGATTGTTTACACTCACTTTTTTACAATTCCCTCTAAAACGTTTACAATCTCACTTGTTGCATTTGGCCTACCTAATGTTTCGATGTTTTTTATTAATTCGGCTTTCTGTTGAGCATCACCGATTAACCGTATAGCTTCCACCAATAGCTCCGCTTTTGCATCAACATCTTTAACCAAAATTGCCGCGTTTTTCTCCACCAGCGCCATTGCATTCTTGGTTTGGTGATCTTCAGAAACATTTGGCGATGGAACCAATATTGTTGGTTTCTTTACAAGACACAATTCAGAAACAGAAATTGCACCAGCACGAGAAATCACAACATCAGCAATGGCGTATGCTAAATCCATTCGCTCTATAAACTGAACCATCTTCACAGCTCCCATTTCTTTTCCGCTCAACTTTTCTAACAATTGTTCGTGGTACAGTTTTCCACATTGCCATAGTACTTGTACGTTATCAAAAGCCAATTCGTCTAAATGGTCTACAACACTTTCGTTTAATGTTCTCGCTCCTAAACTACCTCCAATTATTAATATTACTGGTCTTTCTGAATCAAATCCGTAAAACTCAAACCCTTCTTTCTCTTTACCTTCGATTTCAACCATTTCCTTTCGTGTAGGATTTCCAGTAAAAACAATTTTTTCTTTAGGGAAAAATCGTTCCAAACCATCATATGCCACACAAATTTTTGTCACGCTTTTAGAAAGAATTTTATTCGTCTTTCCAGGAAAAGAATTCTGTTCTTGAACGATAGAAGGATATTTCAACATTGTAGCCGCTTTCAAGGTTGGGCCGCTTGCATAACCGCCAACTCCAACAACGACTTGCGGATTAAAAGACTTTACGATTTTACGTGCCTTCAAAAGACTTTTGATTATCTTAAAAGGAAGCGCAAAATTCGACAATGCCAATTTACGTTTCAATCCAACAATTTCTAATCCCTCAATTTTATATCCCGCTTCTGGAACTTTTGTCATCTCCATTTTTCCCACAGCGCCAACGAACAAAATTTCCACATCTGGATTTCTCCGCTTCAATTCATCAGCAATGGCAATAGCAGGAAAAATATGACCTCCGGTTCCACCTCCTGAAATTATAGCTCTTTCAATTTTCATCTTGTCTCACTTATAGGTTATGCAACAGCGATTTCATTTTCTTCGACTTCCTCTTTTTTTCCCTTTTTCTCTGTTTGTTTACTTGCAATAGACTGAACAATTCCAAGTGCCAAACAAGTCATAATCAATGCAGAACCACCCATCGCCAATAAAGGCATGTTCTGTCCTGTCACTGGAAAAACTCCCGTACAAACTAACATATTTACTGATGCCTGTGTTAACATCAGTATTCCGATTCCGATACAAACATAGGTTTCGAACATGTTATCGGACTTCATCCCAATGCGCATTATTCGATACAAGAGTATGAGGTAAAGCAAGACCAATACAAATGCTGAAATCAACCCAAATTCCTCCACGAAACTTGAATAATAGAAATCGGCATAAGCTTCAGGTAAATACTCTTTCAATTGTCCATCTCCAACACCTTGCCCCAAAATAGAACCGTTATATATTGCCAATTTTGCATTGAGTGATTGAGCATTCACAATCACGTCTTTATCGTCTTCCATTTGATTGGTAATTCTATTCTCCCATGTTTCCAATCGCGGTAATAAGTTCAATTCGGGTGCTGCCTTATGCAATAACACAGCAAACATCAGCAGCGCAATTCCCCCTCCAACTATACTGGCTAATTTCAAAAAAGGAACCCTTCCCAAAAACATTATCGTAAGGCAAATGGCAAAAAGTAAGGCAGCTGTTGAGAAATTATCTTTGACTATCAATCCACAAATAACCAAGACAGGAATCACAACAGGCCAAAAACCTCCTTTCCATTTATTTAAAACATCTTTCTTCTTTATCAACAATCGTGACAGATAAACAATGATTGCCAACTTGGCAAAATCAGACGATTGAAAGGTTAAACCCACAAAAGGAATTCGAACCCAGCGTCCTGCATCATTGACTTTCGTTCCAAAAAAGAATGTAAAAATCAATAAGGCAACTGCTAAGTAAAACCCAAACTTTGAAAGTTGAGAAACGTATTTCGGATCTTTTTTATGCACCCAATACATTACACCAATTCCGATCAACACATAAATCAAATGCTTGAACAAATATTTGAACGGTGACCCACCTTCAATTTTAACCAAAATAGGTACGAAACTATAAACACTTACCAAAGAGAACGCAAGCATAATTAGGGTTATTACCCAGATCACGCTGTCTCCTTTCAAGTATTTAAGTAAACTTCTCATTATCTATACGTTTGAACAAATTTTTCAAAAGCCTGACTATCGGCAATTGCTGTTTCTTTTTCATTTGTATAAATCAACACTCCCTTTTTGATTTTCATCGACTTTACAAATTCAAATGCATGGTCCGCACCTTTAACACAAGCAATAGAATTTATCTTTTCAAGAGCTGATTTATTCAATTCCAATGATGACGTGTCGTGAATAAGAATCGTTTCGACATTCCCACTTATTTCTGGGTACAAACGCAAGCATTGTTCAATTTGACTATGCGTTCCAACCCATAAAATAGAAAATGGAAAAGACGACAGTAAAGTTGCAAGCATATCAACTTGAGGATTCATCCAAGAAAAAGTATCCATTCCAAGAATTTTCCCATGCGCTTGCATCGAATCTACTTGTCTCGCTTGTTTCAAACTCTGCTCACGAGCTTGAAGCAATTGCTCACTATTTTTTACAATTTCCTTCTTCTCAATCATTACAGTGATCTTACAGCATTCTTAAACTCATTACCTCTATGCTCATAGTTTTCGAATAAATCAAAACTTGCACATGCTGGTGATAACAAAACAGTTTCGTCTTTCTTAGCTAAACGGTAACCGTAAGCAACAGCCTCAAGTGCAGTAGATGCTTCAACGATTGTTTCCACTTCATTTTGAAAAGCTTCAAAAATCTTGGCGTTGTCTTTTCCAAGACAAATGATTGCTTTTACTTTATCTTTTACAAGACTTAAAAGTTCCGAGTAATCGTTTCCTTTATCAACGCCGCCAACAATCCATACAGTTGGATGTTCCATACTTTCCAATGCAAACCACGTCGAGTTCACATTTGTTGCTTTTGAGTCGTTAATAAATTCGATACCGTGCACTTTCGCGACAAATTCCAAGCGGTGTTCAACATTAACGAAATCGCTTAAACTATCTCTTACTGCTTCTTTTCTAATCTCTAAAATACGAGATGCAATTCCTGAAGCTAAGGAATTCTGGGTATTGTGCTTGCCTTTTAAGGCTAAATCGTGGATTGACATAGTGAATTGTTCTTTTATGTTTATTGTTAGTTGTTGTTTATTGTTTACAAATCCTCCCTGAGCAATTTCCTTTGTTAAAGAAAACGGAGCCAAATTGGACGTGATAGTTCGTTTGTTTATTCCTTCCTCGATTACTTTATCATCTGCGTTGTAGATAAACCAATCGCTGTTTGTTTGATTTTGAATCACTCTAAATTTCGAATCTGCGTAATTCTCCATTTTGTATTCATATCGGTCTAAATGATCAGGCGTTATATTGAGTAGAATAGCTATATCTGCTTTGAATTCGTACATATCATCCAATTGAAATGAGCTCAATTCCAGCACGTACCAATCGTAGTTTTCTCGTGCGACTTGCTTCGCGAAACTCTCACCGATATTCCCTGCCAACCCAACATTTAAACCTGCTTTTTTGAGGATATGATGCGTCATCAAGGTAGTTGTTGTTTTACCGTTACTCCCTGTAATGCATATTGTTTTAGCAGCGGTGTAATATCCTGCAAACTCGATTTCAGAAATGACTTTAATCTTTTTTTCCTTCAATGCGACTATGCTCGCCGCAGTATTTGGAATTCCAGGAGATTTAACCACTAAATCAGCCGATAAAAGTCGCTCCATCGAATGCGTTCCTTCTTCCCATTCAACAGCTAATTGATCTAAAGCGATTTTGAACTTTTCTTTGATCACACCGAAATCTGATACAAATACGTTCCACCCTTCCTTTTTAGCAAGTATGGCTGTTCCAACGCCGCTTTCGCCCGCGCCCAAAATCACGATATGTTTACCGGTTCCGTTCAATTATCTTACTTTCAATGTTACAATGGTGATTACAGCCAAAAGAATGGCTACAATCCAAAAACGAGCAACAATTTTTGCTTCATGCAATCCTTTTTTCTGGTAATGGTGATGCAAAGGCGCCATGAGGAAAATCCTTCGACCTTCGCCGTATCTTTTCTTGGTTATTTTAAACCACCCAACTTGCATGATCACCGATAAATTCTCAATTAAGAAAACACCACACAATACAGGAATCAATAATTCTTTACGAATAGAAATGGCGAATACAGCGATAATTCCACCAAGCGCCAAGCTCCCCGTATCTCCCATAAAAACTTGCGCAGGGAACGAATTGTACCATAAAAACCCAATACACGCCCCGACAAATGCAGCTATGAAAATTACGAGCTCTTCCGCCATTGGAATGTACATTACATCAAGGTAATCCGCGAATTTTACATTGGAACTGACATATGCCAAAACCGCCAATGCTATTCCGACGATTGCAGATGTTCCTGTTGCCAACCCGTCTAGTCCATCAGTCATGTTTGCACCGTTTGACACAGCAATTACAATAAAAATTACAACCGGTATAAACAATAACCACCCCCAAGCTTTAGCAGAATCTCCTAGCAACCAATTGTAATTAAACTCATTGCCTTTAATGAAAGGAATTGTGGTTGTCATATCTTGGGTCTTGATCCATTTTGAATTGTCACCATCTTCTAAATCAGCATGTAAATCTGTAACCAAGGTTTCATCTGCTGTAAGCACATAATCCGCACTTACTTTTTTATGTACTTGTACATCATCACTGAAATACAACATTGATCCAACTATGACACCAACACCAATTTGTCCAATAACCTTAAAGCGACCAGCAAGTCCAGCTTTATTTTTTTTGAACACCTTGATGTAATCGTCAATGAATCCAATGGTACCCAACCAAACTGTAGCGATGATCATTGTTAAAACGTAGATATTATCCAGTTTGGCGAACAACACTGTTGGAATTAATATTGCAGCTAAAATGATTAAACCACCCATTGTAGGTGTTCCAGATTTCGCTAATTGCCCTTCTAATCCAAGGTCACGAACCGTTTCACCGATTTGTTGTTTTTGCAACATTCCAATTAATCGACGACCAAAAACGATAGATACAATCAATGAAGTTATCAACGCCATTCCAGCTCTGAACGAAATATAATCGAACAACCCCGCTCCAGGGAAGTTCAAATTGTCTAAGTAATCAAATAAGTAATACAGCATTATTTATTGAGTTTATTGAATAATCCTTTTGTTATTGCCATGTCATCAAAATCGTGTTTCACTCCTTTGATTTCTTGGTATGTCTCATGACCTTTCCCTGCAATTAGAATAATATCATCTGCTTCTGCCATTGAAATTGCGGTCTTAATTGCCTGGGCCCTATCAGCAATTGACAACGTCTTTTTGAAGTTCACTCCATCAACACCCTCCATCATATCATCGATAATTGCATTTGGATCTTCCGAACGTGGATTATCCGAGGTTAAAATCACTCTATCTGAAAGTGTGCAAGCAATTCTCGCCATTTCTGGACGTTTCGTTTTGTCTCTATCGCCTCCGCAACCAACAAGCGTATACACTTTTTCATTTCGCGTACGAATATTATCGATTGTCTTCAATACATTTTCCAATGCATCCGGCGTATGCGCGTAATCTATTATCGCAGTAATACCCGACTCGCTTTGAACATATTGGAATCTACCTGCAACAGAATTCAACGTACTCAACGCAGTTAATACTTCCGTTTCATCTTCGCCCAATTCTTGACTAATTGAATAAACTGCCAACAAATTGTAGGCATTAAAGTCGCCAATTAATTTGGTCCATAATTCTGTTCCATTCATGTTCAATACCAGTCCAGAGAATTGATTCTCTAACACTTTTGCCTTATAATCTGACATTGATTTCAAAGCATAAGACACTTTTTTCGCAACTGTATTTTGAAGCATTACTTCACCATTTTTATCATCAATGTTTGTCAGTGCAAATGCAGTTTTTGGCAACATATCAAAGAACGACTTCTTCACATCGATGTATTCCTTGAAGGTTTTGTGATAATCCAAATGATCGTGTGTAATATTGGTAAATGCTCCACCCGAAAAGTGCAAACCTGCAACTCTTTTTTGATGCAAAGCATGTGAACTCACTTCCATAAAGCAATGCGAGCAACCTTCTTCAACCATTTCGCGCAATAAAGCATTCAATTGAATTGGATCAGGAGTTGTATGTGTAGAAGGAATATCACGTTGACAAATCTTGTTGACTACAGTTGAAATCAATCCTGTTTGAAAACCAAGATCTATATATAAATTATAGCATAACGTAGCAATGGTTGTTTTACCATTTGTACCAGTTACGCCAATCAACTTTAATTCTTTCGAAGGCTCATCGTAAAAGTTACTTGCTACAATTCCGAGAGATTTGTGTGTGTCATCCACGTGAATAACATTGATTCCTTCAGGGACTGAAATTTCTTTTTCAGTGATGAATACTTTACATCCGTCAGCAATTGCGGCGGTGATGAAATCGTGACCGTCGTTTGAAACACCCTTTAATGCAAAGAAAACCGCTGTTTCATTCACTTTTCGCGAATCAAAGGTCAATGAATCCACTTCAACGTTGGTTACACCACTCACTGAAACAATATTCACTCCGTACAATATATCTTTTAAATTCTTCATCACTCTAATATCAATTCTACTACAACACCCATTTGCGCATCCGTTCCTGGTTTAATGGATTGACTAATAACTTTTCCATACCCTTTTATTCGAGCTGACATGCCTGTTTCCTCGATCAAAAAGACCGCATCTTTCGCAGTCATTCCCTTTACATTTGGAACCGTTTTCTTTCCAATATATCGTTTGGAAACTTCAACTTTTTTAGAAGAACTATTTGTGTTCACCCACGATGCGCTTGATGTTGACTTAAAAGGAATACCTAATAATCGGTATGAAGTAAAAAGGTCGAAACGATTGCCATCTTTAGAAATCGGCAACCCTTCTTTTTTAATTCCATTTGCATTCACGGGTTTATGATACTTTAAAGTAGATGCATAAACTTTATTCGCAATCGCTGTGAATACTGTTCCTGAAACGGTTGCACCATAAATATCTTTTGATGGGGCGGAAACAACTACAATGCATGAATAAATTGGGTTATCTGCAGGGAAATATCCGGCAAAAGAAGCTTGGTACTTTTTCTCTCCCTTGTCTCCATATTTTAAATCTTCATTTAAAACAACCGCTGTACCTGTTTTACCAGCAATATCAAAAAAGGCAGATTTTAGCGCAGATCCTGTCCCTCTCTTCACAACACCGTCTAAACAAAGCTGCAAATCTTTGAGCGTTCTATCCGAGCAAATTTTATCTTTCAAAACGTAAGGAGGGAACGATTTTATGACCTCATTTCCCTGTCGAATCTCCTTGACAAATTGAGGCCGAACGAGTGTTCCATTATTCGCAACGGCATTGTATAATGCCAAGGTTTGAAGTGGAGTTTGTAAAAACTCGTATCCTATTGCCATCCATGGAAGAGAAACTCCAGACCAATTTTTGGAGCCTGGAACGTGCATAATCGGCTTTGCTTCTCCCGCAATTGCAATTCCCAAGGTATCTGCTAACCCAAAACTGATCAATCGATCGATATACGCCTGAGGTTCCTTTCTGTAAGCATCATTCACAATTTTCGAGAAGACATTCGACGATTTTTCAAACGCTTCTTGCACAGTAATGACTCCATAACCATACCCGTGATTCGAATCCTCTAGTTTCAAGTGATAAAAATTATACACTCCCTTTGCATTTACTTTATCCGAAAGCTTCACTTT
The DNA here is from genome assembly GCA_913059205.1 of uncultured Flavobacteriales bacterium. Taxonomy (GTDB): domain Bacteria; phylum Bacteroidota; class Bacteroidia; order Flavobacteriales_D; family Crocinitomicaceae; genus UBA4466. The sequence continues at coordinate 10,155 of CAJXRM010000009.1, read as the reverse complement.
CCCATCCTCTAACAACGCCATTAAAGAAGCAAGCTTAAACGTTGAACCTGGAACTTCTTTCGTTCCAATTGCCTGATTATATGCTTCATTATAATCACCGTTTTTATCGCGTTTGAGATTTACGATTGCTTTGATGTACCCAGTTTTTACATCCATAACAATCACACATCCATTTTTCGCTTCCTGATTCTTTAATTGCTTCAATAATTCTGAATGCGCAACATCTTGTATTTCTTTATCTATGGTTGTAACAACATTCGCCCCTTGTACTGCTTCTTTGGTTACCGGTCCTATTTTCTTCCAACCAGTCGAAATTTTCTGTTCAATTTCCTCCCCTTCTTCCCCTTTCAAATACTCATCAAAAGCACCTTCAATCCCAACTCGAACAATACCAGTTTCATCTTCGAGAATATAACCCAGCGTTCGTTTCATCAACTCTCCATGCGGCCGTTTACGAATGATTGTTTCTTCGTTATCAATCAAACCACCTTTCAATCTTCCCAAGTTGAATATTGGAAATTCTCTAAGTTGTTTACGTTCCTCGTTTGTTGCTTTTCGATGAATTAAAAGATATCTAGATTTTCTTGTTCTTCCTTCACGTATGTACCTCTCGTATTCCCGAGCTGTTTTATCTGGATACATTTTTGACAACTCAACACTTAAAGCAGAAACTTCTTTATCGAAAACCTCATCCTTCACAACAGTTGGATCCATATGGATATCGAAATAAGAAACAGATGTTACAAGTGGCAAATAATTGGCATCTAAGATTTGTCCTCTTCTTGGCGTTCTCTTAACAGTTCGAGTAGGCATTTTTTCCTTGCCATCCGTAGATGTTAAAAAGACTGGACGTCCATCTTCAAACTGAATACTAACAGTTTTAAACAGTACGACGAGCATCAGAATAACAAACCCGAAGTAAATCAGATAAGCTCTCCAAAATATGTCTTTTTTATCACTCACTTTTTTTCAACTCTAATTACTTTAGTTGGATTCACTGTTTCTTTTAAACCAGTAGATTCCAACTCCTCTACTAATTTTGTTCTTCTTGTATCTTCTTCCAGCTTTGCTTTAGCCGCAAAATAATCCGCTGTTATTTCATCCAATTCCCTTTGTGTTTTCACAACATCTGAAGCCAATTGCTTTCCGTAATACCCCTTTGCAACCATTAGTATCAAAAGGAAAATCACAAAAAAGATGTAATTCAAATTATTCAACATAAACTCCTTGGTTAAGAAGTCACCATTTAATATTTGAACAAAAGCATTGGGCTTATTCGACTTTGGTTTCTTCGCAGCTGCCTTCTCTTGTTTAATCTTTGCACGTTTATTTTTCTTCGCGTTTTTCTTATCCAAAGCGGCTTGAATCTCTTTCTCCCGAGCCTCTTCTACCGCCCGCAATGCATCCAATTCATTTTTATCCAAAAACTTATTCTCCATCTCGCACAGCAATTCTAAGTTTAGCACTACGTGCGCGACTATTCATCTCCAACTCTGCTTCATCAGCAATAATTGGATGGCGCACCACCTCTGTAAATGGCTTTAACACATTTCCATAAAAATCTTTTGTGATTTCACCTGTTAGTGATCCACGTTTCATATAGTTTTTCACCAATCGATCTTCCAACGAATGGTATGACATAACCACAAGTCGACCGCCAGGACGTAGAACCGTTTCAGTTTGTTTAAGAAAATCCTCCAAAACGCTCATTTCTTGATTCACTTCTATGCGGATTGCTTGAAAAACTTGAGCAAAATATTTGTGCTCTTTATGTTTAGGAGCGCATTTTTCAATGACAGCAGTTAATTCACCTGTAGTCTTTATCGGAGCAGAAACGCGCGCATCCATAATTGCCCTAACCAGTTTTCCAGTATTCGAAACTTCACCGTACATTCTAAAAACACGATACAAATCATCTTCTGAGTACTCGTTAATCAGTTTTTTTGCTGACAACTCCGACTTCTGATTCATTCTCATATCTAATTCAGCGTCACCGCGAAAAGAAAATCCACGAGCAACCTCATCGAATTGATGTGAAGAAACACCTAAATCGGCCAGAATACCATCTACGGATTTTACACCAAGTAAACGAAGGTGATTGCTTAAGAATCCGAAATTCGCATCAACGAAATAGAAGTTTGGAGCCTCCCACGCATTGCGCTGCGCATCTTTATCCTGATCAAAAACAATTAATTTTCCTTGCGGAGATAATTTTTCAAAAATAGCGCGTGAGTGACCACCACCTCCAAAAGTGACATCAACATATATTCCATTGGGATCAATCTGAAGTGCATCGATACACTCAGATAACATTACTGGAATATGATATTCTTGATTATTCTCCATTGTCCAAGTCACCCATTACCTCCTCTGCCAAATCAGCAAAGTCCGTCATGGAGTCTTCGATCATTTCGAAGTACTTCGACTTGTCCCAGATTTCAATTCTATCGTTGTAAGCAATTAGCATTACTTCTTGCTTCAGTCCAACACGTTCCATGTGTGTTACCGGCACCAATGCACGACCAGCACTATCCAAACTCACAAGTTTCGCCCCTTGATGGAACAAACGATAAAACATACGATTTTTAGGCTTGAACAGGTTCATTTTCGAAAGTTTTTCGCTGATTTTTTCCCACTCAGCAAGTGGGAAAAGCGTCAAACAATCTTCAAAACCCTTATTCAACATGAAATCTCTCTGGCACGCAGGAGGAAGCTGCTTCCGTAAACCGGAAGGAAACATGAAGCGCCCTTTGGCGTCCAATTTCACTTCAAATTCTCCTACTAATCCTGCCATAACGATGTTAATAATGGGTAAAAATAATCAGATCTTACCACTTTTTACCACCAAATTTCATATTGTTCATAAATCTAAACGGTAAAATTACAAAAAGGTTGCAATAAACTATTCAAAAGACCCTAAATATAGAGGAATTGAGAAGAAAATACCAAGTGGTAAAAAGTGGTAAGTAGATTTCCAATTGTTGAAAACTATTGATTTATCAACAACGCAATAAGTCAATACGCAACTCGTTTTTAAGCGTATATTTGCACGTGACTAAAGAATTAAAAAGTTGGATTTTGTTAATTGCACTTGCCTGCGTATGGGGTAGTTCATTCATTTTAATGAAAAGAGCAATGTTTACTTCGGACAACGTCGCCATTTTTACGGACGGTCAAGTCGGCTCTCTTCGCATGTTAATTGCGTCTTTGGTTCTTTTACCCTTCGCCATGAAGGCTATTTCCAAATTAAAAATTCAGAAAAACATTCTACCCTTGGCCATCGTCGGTACCTGCGGAAGTTTTATCCCAGCGTTTCTATTCACCTACGCAGAAACCGGAATCTCTTCTGGTTATGCTGGAATGCTTAATAGTTTCACACCGATTTTTGCACTTATAATTGGTTTTGTGGTATTTAAAGATCGCCTTACGAAAATTCAAATGAGCGGTGTTGTCATTGGAGCAATAGGTGTCGTTTTACTCATGTTGTCAGGTCAAGATCTTTCCATAAAAGGAAACTTTTCACATATATTCGCTATAGTAATCGCTACATTTCTTTATGCTGTAAGCCTAAACACGATTAAACACACCCTACAACATTTGAAGGGACTTGAGATCACATCTCTTTCTTTCTTTCTTATTTTGATTCCTTCCATTGTCATCAGCTATATCAACGGTAGCTTTTCCACAATTACAACAAACACACATGCAGGTGAAGGGTTGATTTATTTAGGAATATTAAGCGTCATAGGAACAGCCATTGCAGTTGTCCTATTTAATCAACTTATAACTATGTCTTCAGTGCTGTTTGCAAGTAGCGTCACCTATTTAATTCCAATTATTGCTGTGATAATTGGACTTTCGTTTGGGGAACAAATCAATGCACAACAAATTGGCTCGATGGCTATTGTTTTACTTGGGATTTTTCTATCAAACATGCTCCCCAAACTATTGAACAGAAAAAAAATGCAATAAATTCGTGTTAACGTTGCATTGTTGATAAAAAACTCTATCTTTGTCCTCCAATTTTTGGGTAAATTAATTAAATAAATTAGCTATATGTACGCAATAGTAGAGATAGCAGGGCAGCAATTTAAAGTGCAAAAAGACCAAAAAATCTTTGTACACCGTTTAGATGCTGAAGCAGGTAAGAAAGTTGATTTCGACAAAGTGCTTTTAGTAGATAACGATGGTAAAGTAACACTTGGCGCCCCGGCTATAAAAGGTGCGAAAGTTTCTGCAAAAGTAGAAGAGCACGTGAAAGGAGACAAAGTAATCGTTTTTAGAAAGAAACGAAGAAAAGGTTACAAAAAGAAAAATGGACATCGTCAAAGCTTTACGGCAATTACGATTACAGATATTAAAGCGTAAGAACTTCCTCCAATTTTTTTGGAGATAAAATTTAATAAAATGGCACATAAGAAAGGAGTCGGTAGTTCGAAAAATGGTCGTGAATCAGAAAGCAAGCGTTTAGGCGTAAAGATTTTTGGTGGACAAGCTGCGATTGCAGGAAATATCATTATTCGTCAAAGAGGAACTCAACACCACCCAGGTAATAATGTTGGAATTGGAAAAGACCACACATTATTTGCTTTAACTGATGGTTTGGTTGAATTCCGTAAAAAGAAAAACAATCGTTCGTATGTATCAATAGTTCCTTTTGAAACTACTGAGGCTTAAGCGAATTTAACTATTTTTATAGAACGAGTTTCGGTTAAATCGAAGCTCGTTTTTTTTTGCCAAATCATTTACAAATCATTATTTTCGCAACTCAAATTTTACCGGTATGTTAGAAATACAACGTATTAGAAATGAAAAAGAATCAGTTATAGAGGGACTGAAAAAACGTCATTTTGATGCAAGTTCAATCGTAGAAGAAGTGCTTCGAACAGATGAATTGTGGAGAACAAAAAAAAGTGAGCTTGAAGTTGTCTCATCCCAATTAAATCAAATCGCTAAAGAGATCGGTGCTTTATTTCAACAAGGTAAACAAGAAGAAGCAAATCAAGCAAAGGAAAAAACAGCAACTCTTAAAGTTCAGGAAACCGAATTGAAAGTTGAAGTAGATGAGCTTGACAAAGCCATTACAGATTTAATGTACCAACTTCCGAATGTACCAAATGAATTAGTAAAGGCTGGGAGAAACGAAAACGATAATGAAACTGTTGAAGAACATGGCTCTGAACCAGTCTTCAATTTCAAAGCACTCCCACACTGGGACATTGCCGATAAATTTCAGTTAATCGATTTTGAATTGGGTGTTAAAGTAACAGGTGCTGGTTTTCCAATCTACCGAGGAAAAGGTGCGAAACTACAACGCGCATTAATTACATTTTTCCTAGATGAGGCTGAAAAAGCAGGTTATGAAGAACATATTCCGCCTTTAGTTGTAAATGAAGCTTCTGGTTACGGAACTGGTCAATTGCCAGATAAAGAAGGTCAAATGTATTACGTCGGAGAAGATGATTTATATTTGATTCCAACAGCAGAAGTTCCTTTGACAAACATGTATAGAGATGTTCTATTGCCTTCAGAAGACTTTTCAATTAAAGTAGCAGGTTACACACCGTGTTTCAGAAGGGAAGCAGGGTCTTACGGGAAAGATGTTCGTGGTTTAAATCGCCTACACCAATTTGACAAAGTTGAGATAGTTCGAATTGAGCATCCACGCAATTCAGAAAAAGCGTTGGAAGAAATGAAGGATCATATCAAAGGATTATTAGAAAAATTGGGATTGCAATACCGTATTTTACGTTTGTGCGGAGGAGATACTGGTTTTGCATCAGCAATGACGTACGATTTTGAAGTTTATTCTGCTGCGCAAGACAAATGGTTAGAAGTAAGCTCGGTGTCGCGTTTCGACACGTTTCAATCGACACGTTTAAAACTTCGTTATAAAAATGTGGATAAAAAATCTCAATTATGTCACACATTAAACGGATCTGCATTAGCTTTGCCAAGAATTGTTGCAGCATTGCTTGAAAATCACCAAACAGAAGAAGGTGTAAATATTCCTGAAGTACTGCATAAATATACCGGATTTACTACAATTTAATCGATTTGAAAAACGTCATTAGCATTAAAATAACCATGAAAACCGCATTATTTTTACTTTTAACTCTTTGCGTTACAACATCATATTCACAGCTCCAAACCGTTAATATTTATTTTGATAAGTTGTCTTCGGTTATTCGACCTGAAGGGAAAAAAATTCTAGAGGAAATAGCTGTATTAATTAAATCAGACTCCACTAAAATTCAAAGTATTTCAGCGTATTCTGACACTTTAGGCACAGTAGAATTGAACGCCAGACTAGCTAAAGAGCGTTACAACAATACGTTAAAAGTGTTAGGCGTTTTATCAACGGATAATTCTTTTGAATCAAACATATACGGTGAAGAATTCCCTTTTGTCGCTTCTGAGTATGAAATTGAAAAGTTTAGAAGAGTAACGATTACGCATTTCATTAAGGAAGAAGTGATTGAAGAAATTATTGAGGAAGTAATCGTCGAAGAAATTATTGAGGAAGTGGTTGAAGAAGTAGTTGAAGAAACACCTTCAAAATTGCTTACTCAACTAGATGAGTTTGCATTGGATCCAAATAAAAAAGAAGTCCTGCTTCAATTGTCAATTTTGTTTGTGGGAGATAAGGATATTTTTCTAAAAGGCTCCACACCCGAATTGGAAGAATTAAGAGACTTTCTAAAAAACAATCCAACTATAAATGCGCACATTCGTGGACATGTTTGCTGTATTCCAAATAGCAAATTATCGAAAGAAAGAGCTGCCCGTGTTTATGATTACTTAATTCAAAATTCGATTGACGAAGATCGTTTGTCCTATAAAGGATATAGTAATAAAGAACCTTTCATTTCTCCTGAACTTTCAGATGCAGATAGACAAAGTAACCGAAGAGTGGATGTTATATTTACGAAAACAAAATAATTCCACTTTTTAGGACGAAGTAATTGAAATCAATCCAGTTCTTGGTATCTTTATACACATGAAATGGTTTTTCTGCAGTTTGTTCATACTATTTTTATTTTCTTGTTTAGATTTCGATCGATCCAAACATATCAAGGAAATTAATTCTTCAATTCTTGAATTAGAACACTGCCTTACAGAATTAAAATCACCTAAATTCGACTCTATTCCCGTTGTTTTAAGTGAAATTAAACAATTGAATGAACACCTTCGAAGGTATATAAAACAGGATACGCTTTCACTCGAAACTGCCTTAAAAATAGATGAATACAAAAGTATTGAGGCGACAATAATTCAGCTAACTGTTCAAATTCCCATCACAGAAAACGATATTAAAACAGTAATAAACGATTTGAAAAATCTGGAAAATGATATTTCAAACAATGCCGGTGACCGTGCGAATTATAGTGCAAATTTAGCCGTGGAGAACGAAAACAAAAAAGTACTCGTAGAAGCTTCAAAACGGTACACAGCAGATTTATCAAGCTCGATAAATCGGTTCAATTCTATTCATTCTTCTTTAAAGGATTTTTCTATTCAACTCGAAATGAAAAACAAGGAACAAAATTTGATACCTTAGCAACCATGTTACAGCGCACACTTTTTTACATGTTTTTATTCCTAACGACTCAAAGTTGGGGTCAAACCACTGATCAGCAATTGGCGCAACACTACTATAGCAGTGGTGAATATGACAAGGCATTAATCTATTATGAAAAAATGTATGCGGTTGATGAGTCAAAAATCAACCTGACGCGATTTGTCGATTGTCTTGAGCAAACTGGAGATATTAAAAACGCTGAAAAAACGCTAAAGAAGGCCGTAAGTAAGAACAATAAAGATCAAGAGTTAGCTATTTTATTGGCTTCCTTTTATGAAAACCACGATGAACCAAGTAAAGCCACTGATATTTACTCAGAACTAATTGAAAATTTAACGACTAGTTCCAGAGAAATTATTGATTTGTATACACTTTTCAAAAGCAAAAGCAAACTAGATATGGCGTTTGCTACTCTTGAGAAAGGTCGAAAATTACTTAAAAACTCTTATCCTTTAAATATTCAATTTGCCGATTATTACGGTGCCAAAGGTGAAACGGAAAAAATGATTAACGAGTATTTAGACATGCTCGATTATCATCCTGCTTATATGAATTCAGTGCAACGAATTCTTTCTGCGCAAGTTGATTTTACAGAGGAAAATTCGAAGGAATATGACCTTTTACGAACGGCCTTAATTGAACGAACGCAGAAAAAACCAAATGATCTCAATTATTCAGAAATGCTGACTTGGTTGTTCATTCAACGCCAGAATTTTCCTGCAGCACTCGTTCACATTAAAGCAATTGATAAACGAACAAACTCTTTGGGAGCAATGGTATACGACTTTGGTTCGATTTGCATTGAAAACAAAGACTATTCAACCGCAAGAAATTCGTATAAGTATGTAGTTGAAATTGGTGAACAAGGTCGATATTTTATGCGTGCTCAAAGTTCCTTATTAAATGTTAGCTTTTTAGAGGTCACGACAAATCGTAATTTTTCTCAAAGCGAATTGAATGAAATTCTCACAGATTATCAAAATGTTCTGAATCGTTTTGGCAAAAAAAACACTACTCTTCCTGTAATACTTGAAATGGCGCACATTCAAGCATTTTATGCGAACAAGGGCTTAGATGCAATTTCACTTTTAAATGAAGCCTTGGAATTCTCTGGATTGACAGATACGCAATTAGCACAAGTAAAAATGCAATTGGCTGACATTCACGTTTTGCATGGTGATATTTGGGAAGCTTCACTCTTCTACATGCAGATTGACAAGGAATTCAAATATGAAGTTATTGGACAAGAAGCTAAATTTAAAAACGCAAGAATTTTCTATTATGATGGTGAATTTGATTTTGCACAATCTCAATTGGATGTTTTGAAGCAATCAACGTCTAAACTTATTGCAAACGATGCTCTAAATTTGTCTCTTCTAATAACGGATAATTATGGATTGGACAGCAATTTTACGGCGATGTATAATTTTGCACAAGCCGATTTGTTCATTGAACAGCATCGTTACGAAGAAGCGTTTCACCTATTCGATAGTATATTAGCTGAATTTCCAGCGCACAGTTTAGGAGATGAGATATTATTGAAAAAGGCCTATGCTTTGCAATTAAAAGGTCAATGGAACTTAGCCATTCAAAACCTAGAAAAGATCGTAAAGTATCATTCACAAGACATTCTTGTAGATGATGCGTTGTTTCAATTGGGCGACATTTACCAAAATCATTTAATGGATAATGCCAAGGCAGCAGAATATTACCGTACACTACTTTTCGATCACAAAGGCAGTCTTTACACAACTGAAGCGCGAAAACGTTTTCAGGAATTGAGACAGTTTTTACCAAAAGTTGAGAAGGAAATCTGAAATAGACTTTCCATCGTATGTGTAAGAAAGGAGGTTGAATTCCGTCCAACACATAAATTGTATCTACATGAAAAAATATAAATTCTTTAGTTCAGCACTACATCTTTCCTCGATTATCCTAATTTGCACACTTATTATTACAAGTTGTTCGGCACAAAGTAATGTTCAAAAGGAAGAAAATACAGCCTCGACGGAAGAAACTTCAACTTACAACGAATTAACCGCGGAAGAAGCACATGTAATTCTTGATAAAGGAACCGATCGCGCTTTTACAGGCGAATACACGGATAAATTTGATGAAGGCGTTTACCAATGTCGCCAATGTAACGCACCTTTATATGTTTCAGATTCCAAGTTTCATTCAAACTGTGGATGGCCGAGTTTCGACCAAGAGATTAAAGGAGCCGTAACAAGCGTAAGAGATGTCGATGGTCGTCGAACTGAAATTACTTGTTCAAATTGCAAAGGGCATTTGGGACACGTTTTTTACGGAGAAGGGTTTACGGATAAAGACACACGGCATTGTGTGAATACGACATCTTTAATTTTTGTGCCTAAGAAAGCAAAAGGGACGAAAGAAACAGCCATTTTTGCTGGAGGCTGTTTTTGGGGAGTAGAGTACTACTTTCAAAATGAACCAGGTGTTTTAAGCACGCAAGTTGGTTATACAGGAGGACACACGAAGAATCCTACTTATCAAGATGTATTGAGTCTGTCTCTTATACACATCTCCGAGCCCACGAGACAGGCAGAAAT
>CAJXRM010000008.1 GCA_913059205.1 uncultured Flavobacteriales bacterium | reverse complement strand
CTACACAGAGTAGATCGTCGGCAGCGTCAGATGTGTATAAGAGACAGTTACTGATGTCAATTGTTTGATTAGATGCTGAAACTGTATGTATTTCCTTAACAACTGTTCCATTCAAATTCACCACTTTTATTTGTTCAAAATTCGCTCCATCTATACCAATAACAGCAATCGTGTTTTCAGCTGGATTTGGGTGAATTTTAAACGATACAAGTGAATTTTCTTCTAAACTTAAGTCACTCAGCACGTATGAGTTAGATGTTCCACAATCATTTACCGCCGTATATGTTCCGTTAACAGTTGGCGTGTGGGTTTGATTTGTAGCACCGGGTATATCGCCTCCATCTAATTGCCATTGATTACCTGAAGCCATCGATGAGATAAACTCAAAGCCATTATAAGAGACAACAGGAACGTCCAATATTTCAATTTTATACCAGTCAATTACTTGACTCCCTTGTGGTGATGAAGCGCCTCCTGCATAAACATCTACGTTTATGACCAAATTATAAACACCCGCTGTTGCAGTTGTTCCAGTAATTAAAACGCAACCTGTTGTTCCGCCTTCAAAGGTTCCTTGATCTGGCGGACTTGTTGTGTTTTGAGCATCGTAAGGTGCATAGGTGAATCCCGCAGGTAATCCAGTAAAACTAGTTATTTTTATACTATCGATACTTACAGTAGCACAAGGAAAGCCTTGAACGATAACTACGCATGTATCCGCTGGAACGACGTTTGTAATCAACTGTGTATAGGACACATTTGCACATCCACTGGCAAAACCAGTAGCACTGTCCGGGTAAATTCCTGGCGAAGTATATTGGGGGTCTGGTGTGCATTGTGCACTCGCAGATACAGCCGTGAGAATTAGAATAGAGATTAATAGTAGTGATTTTTTCATAAAATGGGTTTTAGTTTATTTAGCCAAAATACAACATTTTTATTTTCTAATTAACATAATCAGATCATTGGGTTAATAAATTCAATAATAAATTTTTTATTCAAAAAAAAAAGCTCCAATAATTGGAGCTTTAAATTGTTCCTTCAATGCATTATTTTACGTCAGTTAAGGCGTTTTCTATTAATGTTTTCAAATGACTTTTGTGTGCTTTTGTAGAGATATCTCCAGTCGTCGTTGAAGCCATTTTCTGAATCTCCTTTAGGAAATATAAGGCATGAGATTGAGCGGTATTGTTATAAGCATCTTTTGATTTACCAATTAATATGTCAATCAACTTTTCCGTGTATGTAATCTGAATATTTTGACGCACAGACGAAACATTACCACTAATATCGACTTTGAAAATAGCATTTGTTAAATCAGTCATCACTTCTGAAAGCGTGTATTCATTACCGTACAACTCTGAATCAACAATTCGTTCCATCGTGTTTTGATGTAATAAGTGATCAATTACTCCCTTCTGAATTGCCAAAATTTGTTCGTGAATTTTTGGGTCTTCTGATTTTACAAAAAATCCAAATCCTCTACGTTGCGCTTGTAAAAAAGCGTACAATTCATTCGAAAAAGAAAAAGCATCTGGTGCAAAAATGTAATTCGAAAGCACATTCATTGCCTCTTTTTGACTTTCCTTCGACAATGGCGTATAAGGTTGCGTTTCTCCTTTTTGCCCAACCATTGCTCTGTTTACACTTATTCCCCCAACGAACCGCGAAGTCGTATTAGCTGCATCTCTGTATTGCCGCATCATGGCATAATAGGCAATCAAATGGTCGTGGTGTGAGTCCCCTTCTTTGTTGTATTTGGTCATTAACTCCTTTGCGATAAGTTTTACCAATTCCATTCTTTCTGTATTGTATTTAACAGCATCACTCGTTAAATCATAAATGTTAACATATGGGTCGATTCCTTTTCCAGCGGCGCGCATATCATCAGCATCATTCCCAAACAACAGATCATGTTCCGTTGAACGCGACAAAAGTGCTTTTGTTTGTTCTTCTGAACGTCCATTTTCATATGCAAATTGGATTGCCCATAAATCATATGGTCCTGGACGCATCGTATAATACTGCCCTTGCTTGGTACGGTCCAACGCAGCGTTAACTGACGGATAATCCATCACGGAACCTATCAACCCTACTTTTGACGTGATTTCAGTATTATGAATGGCATCCAATCCATGTAAATTACTCGCTTTCATGTTGTGATTTAAACCGAGTGTATGTCCAATTTCATGCAAAACTAAATAATGTATAAACTCTTTAATGATTTTACTGTCTTGCAACGAAGTACCGTCGATATATTCTAGGATCATTCCCGCAAAATTGTTGTTAATTGCCGCTACCTGTGACATGTTACATCCATCATAATTACAAGCTGTAAATTCAACCAAATTTCCAGCATTTTTTTTTGGAGTCTCATAGAATTCCTCGTGATTCAAATTACCTAAAACTGAACGGTATTCGAACATGATATCTGCCCCTAGAATTTCTCCTGTTCGTGGGTTGACAAAACTTGGTCCGTAACCACCAAATGGAGGTTGAGGCGAAGCTGTCCAACGCAAAACATTGTAGCGGATATCTCCAGCATCCCAAGTTGCATCATCTGGTTGTTGTTTCACCACAACGGCATTTTTGAATCCTGCTTTTTCAAAAGCGATGTTCCATTGTTCTGCCCCAGCTTTAATTAACGGACGTAAGTGCTCAGGAGTTGTGTTTTCCATCCACCAAACGATAGGTTGAACAGGTTCAGAGAGAGCCGCATTTGGGTCTTTTTTTACCAAATTCCACTTATGCACGAGATCTCGGTAATTTGCATTCTTTGCAATGGTCATATCTGTGACATTTGTTGTAAAGTAACCTACTCGTGGATCGTCATAAACTGGCTTGAAATCATTTTCTGGCATTTGAATTAAACTGTGATATACCGTTATACTCACATTTCGCGCATCTGTCACCGCTCGTGAACCGGGATTCAAGACAGAAGGTTTTGAGAACACATACTCAATTGCTAAATCCGTATTTTCTGGATAACTTTTAATTCGATTTACTTTCGTTTTATCCTTATCCAAATTTCCCAATGAGAATTCCATAGGATCACTCCCCGGTCTACTCGCAGGTTTTACCTGTGAAAATGTTTCCGTAAGAAATAAGTCACCAGCGTCTATTAAAAAAACCGTTCTATCCGCATTTGCAGCCTCCATTTTCACACTTGCAATAGTTGCATTTGGCATATTTGCTTGTGCAGCTTTCGACAAAGCATTTGTTGGATCGAAGTAAGAAGAAGTATTTTGAAGAACAAATTCAATTTTATTGAAATAGCGTTCAACTTTAAACACTTTAGAATCTCTATAACCTCCTGTAAATCCTCCTGCTTCAACAGCACCATTGTCTACTTGACTGAAATAAATGAATTCTTTACCAATTTGATCTTCCTTAATTTCCATTTTTATCGAGCCATCAATTGAGTCTTGATATATTGTAAACAATCCTTCAAATTTATGGCAGCGTTTTGTTACATCATTGATCTTTTTTAAATCATCCTTGGAAGTTTCTTTTTCTGGAGTGTTTTTCCCTTTTTTCTGAGCATAAACTGTTTGCTGCATCCCTATAAAAAGCAATGCCATTCCAAATTGAGCGATAATAATTGATTTCATATTCTAGTTTCTATTTTCAATCGTTGAGGGATAAACATACGCATTTTAAAGCAAGTTGACTTCTAAAAGTTGTACCAAAAAAAAGCGACAGTTGGAATCCAACTGTCGCTTAATGAACGTGGTTAATGTTCTATTAATTAATGTTCACTGACTTAGTACGTGCAGTTTCATTCAATATATAATATGTTCTCCCTCCTATTGTTTGAGGATCGTAATTGATACCAACAATTTGAACAAATCCTGAACCAGCTCCTAACGCATTTAAATCAGAAGCGCTAAATGTATATGAACTAACTCCTCCTCCAATTATTTTCATAGCGGTTCCATTTGGTCCATACACAGAAAAGTAAATTGAATCTGCATTAACTGCTGATCCGCAGTTCAATGTATATCCAGAACTCATTGTAACATCGCTTGATGAAATTTCAGCAACTGATGGAAAACCAACAGAAGTGCTTGCGTTAAACGATGGCCAACCTGCTCCAGTCCCCGACCAATTTTGAGTAGAACCATATGTTATTCCCGTAGGATTGCTTTGACCTGGCGTGTATACATATGAATTATTTGTTTGAGCACTCAAATTATTTCCATCAACACTAACGGTTCCAGCTGACATGAAGTTCGCTCCTCCATCTTCACTAAATACTGCAACTGCAGTTCCTATCTCTGTGTTTATTGGTCCAATTGGAGTTGAAGTTGTAGAAATACTTTTAATTCCAATTAAAGTTGCAAAAGTACCAGGATAAGTCGGCGTATAACCTGAAGGTGGTGCCAAAGCTGAAGCTGTAGCTGTTTCACATGATCCGTCATCCGTAACCGCCGCAGGGTTGTAATTTGTCGCTAAAGGATCTGTACATCCTTCTTTTTTACACGATGATAAAGCTCCAATGGAAACTAATGTAATTGCATTGATAATAAATAGTCGTTTAAGTGTCATAACTTTTATTTTAATTTGTTTCGACAAAGTTGATGCATTTTCTCTGTTTTAACAATACGTCATTTTGCGTATTTCTAATTTAATCTTCGTCTAAGTCAATTTCCATCTTGCTCTTCAACTTGTTAATCATTTTTTTAACCTGGAAGAAATAGTCAGTTCTTGCTTTTTCATTATTCAAACTAATTATGCTTGAATTGGCCATTTGTTTATTCAACACATTCATGGTATCATCAAAATACACTTTGTCATTTGTATGAATGTAATTTAAAAGGTTGTGCGTTATATATAAACCTCTATGATCTTCTGTTTTATATACTGTCGTTCCATTACCATTCAACGTTTCATTGTGAAACATCGTAAAATCATTTCCCGAAGCTGGCGGCTGCACTCCAAATGTGAATTTTTTACCAATCCCTGCTTGATTCTCAAGGTGATCGACAAATCTTAAAAGTAATTCTAACAAATACACGGCATAACCAGGATCTTTAAATTGGTGCGCATTGAAATAATAATACACTTCCCGTGCAAACCCTTTTAAAAAAGTACCATCATATATTTCTTTAGAAGGAATGGAATTATAAATTCTCAATACTTCTTGGCCTATTGCAAAGGTTTCTTCGGGTAACTTTTCATATTCAAATTGTTTCCCTTTAAATTCTTCTAATTGTAGATGTGTTTTACCCCAAAACCACAACTTGAATCTCACTAGATGCGGGAAATTCAACAATTGGAGCATCGGGCTGTTATTCACCGTGATAATTAATTCTGGATTTTTTTGAGCTTTTATAAGTTTCAACCGATCATGCATTCGGGATAAATACTCTGTCATATTGAACTCATACACTTCCAAGGGCTGGAAATCAAATACCACTGTGTTTTTTTTTATCTCGAATAAAGCATCTAAGGATATTCCGAAATGCTTCGATAATTTTTCCAATTCAAAAATAGTCAGTTGGGTTTCACCACGATATCTTCTGTAGATTGCATCAGGACTAATGCTTAACACATCTCCGACAACATTTCCTAATGAATCTTGACCTTCAGTTAAGCTTTTTATTATTTCAAAAATTCTTGATTGATGATCTACGCGCATAACTTTCCACTTTTCATTTGATGCATAAATATAATAAGATCAGGCAAAACAGGTCTCAATTAATACAAGACATAAAAAAAGCCGATTAATTTCTTAATCGGCTTATCAAATCAATTGAACTGTTAATTTACAGATTTCGTTGTCGCTTCATCCATATCAAATTGAAGGATTGGTGCTTCAATTGGCTCAGCACTCGTTTCAACAAATGTATTGTTCCAGTTTACTTTCATTGTAGCAAACTGCATGTCCGCAATTTTTCCAGGTATATGAAAGACCGCTTTAAAATCTATCGATTCATTCTTTTTCAAAATTTCAATATCTGCTTTCTTGTCGTCATTTGCATACGTAATTTGCTCGGTTGATTTGTTTCTATTTGTTGTAACAGACAAACTCGATGCATCCACTAATCCAATTCCATCTCCGATATACGTACATTCGAAAACCGCAGTAGCCTCTTTTGTAGATGCGTCATACTTCTTTAATTGCACCTTGAAATTCCCTGCTGTGAAATTATTCATCGATGCAGGTAATTGAAATTGATCCGCTGCTGTAACTGTACCGTTAATCGGAATTTTGTACAAGCCTTTGACCTCTAATTTAAATCCCTTTTGAAGGTAATTTCCGTCTCCCTTCACCAACAAAGTTTTTGTTTTCTTGTCTCCAGGACTTAAAATAAATGATTTAACATCTGGCTTTGATTTACCAAATTCGAACACAAATTCTGACTCTTTGGAATCATACATAATCAAATCTGTTGATGTGTTTTCAACGGTGAAAGCCATTTTACTATGATCTGCTTGAGCAATAGCGTTTTTGGAAGAAATAGATACACCTTCAACTTCAATATCAGCTGGTGAATAATAAGCTACTTTTTCATAACCTGTAACTTCTTGTGCGAAAAGAGTGGTAGTTGTTAATCCTATTAATAGGAAAAGATTGGTAGTGATTTTCATACGTTTTATTTTTTTGTGTTATTTATTAATTCTGCGACATCGTTCAAGTTTATTTCCCCTTCTTCAATCAATTTACATGTAACTCCACCTCTCCAATCTTTGGTTAAAATTTGAGTTAAACCATCAAATTGTTCATCCATTCGATTACAGGGTTCAAGTTCTCCAGTAATTTCTATCAATGCGGTTCCAATTCTTAAATGGTGTCCCGTTTTATCTTTTAAATCAATTCCTTCAACTAAAATATTGGCTCTACGCGTTGTCCAAGGAATTTCTTTGCCTAGCTCTTTACAAGTTGAATGCCAATTTTCTAATGTCATGACTGTCACTTGGCGATTATTCCTCTTCTTTCCGCGACTGTCTTGACCTACCCCATTTTCGAAAGTAACACTCGCCGAATGTTTTTCATCCATCTGTGCTTTCGTTTTAACTCGAGTTGCAATTCCTACTATTTTACCCATTTCAATTATTTTCGTGCTACTCCAACCACAATATACCGAATGCTTTTTGGAATTATTGGTTTGAGAAAAGTATCTATTTTTCCTAAGAATATTCGCTGTGCTTCTGATCGTCCAAACGCACCAAAGAATCCTATTGTTGTGTATTCCAATGATGAAAATTTAGTAAACAAGGCTTCTATATTATTGTATTTAAGGTAATTCCATCTGCTTCCCCATTTCACAAAGTACTTTCTCATAATTCGATGAAGAAAAGAAGAAGCAAGATTCTCAGCAAATAAAAGCGTTCCTCCAGGTTTTAAAGAAGCGTATATTTCGTCTATCACCTGCTGCGGTACATTCTTAAACTTATCGGAATTAATACCACCTAAAATCGATTTAAACGCAATGACGTCAAATTCATTCTCTCGTCCAATTTCAGTTCCATCAATCGAAGCATAAGTTACTCTGTCTGTACAGTTGTATTTTTCATGAATCGGTTTCGCTTGTTCTATTGGAGAATTATAATCTGAACAAACAACCTTATTATTATTTAATGCAAACCACAATGAAAGCCCTCCTCTTCTACCTCCAAGTTCGAGACAAGTATAATCTTTATCCTTGATTGGACATTTCTCTTCCCAATATTTTAGGCCGTGACTCCAATTAACGGTATCCCACTCAATTACATCCTTTAAAAGTTCTTTATTCATTTTTCAGCAATACGAAATATTCATTCAAAACGAACGAATCAAGAAAATTAATAAAAAGAATGCTTAAGACCCTAATTTAAATTCGTTTCTGAAGAATTAAAAACAAAACTGCTCCTATAAAATACATCAAAACATCCATTAAATCACTAGTATATTCAGTATGTCTCGGACTGTAAAAAGGAAGATACCACTCAAAATATAAGGCTATTAAAAATGTTTGAAAAAAGAGTAAAAGCGGCGAAATTTGCAGAGTTGCGTCTCGTTTTATTAATCGAACCAAAATTAATCCAAACAGCCCCATCGCCGGTACGAAAAATAAATCAGTTAAATGATATCTTATAAAATCTGGTGCATTAGGCAATGTAACGCGAATTATTCTGACAATGAAGTATAAAGTCATTATCACACAAAATAAAATATGCGCTCGGTATTTAACCATTAGGCGACGCAGCCATCCATGCAAAAAAGGAAGCAATTCCAATAAAAATGACACTTATGGTATACACTATTTTATACAACCATCGCACTAAAAAGAATCGTGAATTTTTCCAATTATTGATAAAAATGTCAGTTTTAGATAAAGGTGCATTTTGGCGAATTTCCTCTCTCACCCGTTCCCGCTCCTCTTCGATTTTAATCGGTGAAATCATCGTCCCACATTTTGTACAATAATCATTGTCTGAGTTCCACGTTTCACAATTTGGACATTTGCGTTCAATAGCCATTTTTCACTTTTAAAGTACGAATGAATCAAAGATAAAAAAAATGGGGAATAGCAAAATGCCGTTCCCCATTAATATTGAGCTACAAAGATTTATCTTAAAAACAAACAGCTCAAAGAAACTTCGAGCTGTTTAGGTGCTAAACGTCTCCACGTTTTGCTTTTGGTTAGGTTTACCATTAATCTGAACTAAACTTCCCTATCAGAAGTATGTTACAAATCTAGGCAGTACGTTAATCAAGTGAAATACGACAAATGACGTAAATGTGATTTTAAATTATAACAAATTATTCTTCATCGCTTTTTGAATTGCTTCAACCTTATTGTGAACTTGCAGCTTTTTGTAAACATTTTCAATGTGTTTTCTAACTGTTGCTGGGCTAATTATCAAATTAACAGCAATTTGGTGGTGATTTAGCCCTTTCGCTATTTGCTCCAATATTTCTTGTTCCCGCTTTGTTAAATCAATTTCCTCCGTATTCTCGGATTCAACTCTATCAGGATTCCTCAATAAATTTAACGCTTTCATGGCAATTGATGGCGTCATTGACGCACCTCCTTCAACAACTTCCTTAATTCCTTTCAATAAAGATTCAGGATCAATATCTTTTAACAAATAGCCGTTTGCACCTGCTTTAATTGAATTGTAAATATTCTCATCATCATCAAAAACGGTAAGCATAATGATTTTTATTTGAGGATGCTTGGATTTTATTAATTCTGTAGCTTTAATACCATCCATTTCTGGCATTTGAATGTCCATTAATATCACATCTACATTATGATCTAACTCCAATTTACCAATTAACTCTGCACCGTTGTGGCCAATGAATTTAAGGTTAAGCTCTTCAAAAAATGATATTTTCTCCTCAATTGATTTCGCCAAAAAATGATTGTCCTCTGCAACAGCTATACGTATCATAGTGTAAATTTTAATACAATGATAAGTTAGTTTTTTTCATGAAACTATACGTCATTTAACTTATCTTTTTCAATTTCAACGCTAATTATGGTTCCAGCATCTTTGCTTGAAATTATGTTGAGTACTCCTCCAATTTCAATTGCTCTCAACTCCATATTTTTCAAGCCATTCCCAAGTGAAATTTTGTCTTTGCTAAATCCGATTCCATCATCTGAAATGGAAATATTGACCATCGATTCTTCAATTTTGAATTCAATAATCACCTTCGATGGCAATGCATATTTCACGGCATTGTTAACTGATTCCTGAACAATTCTGAACAAATTAACTCCTTGAGTTGCCGAAAAAACCAGTTCTTTTGTAATTAAGGAGTTTGTAAAAACAAACTCAATGGAGTCAGTTGTTTTTTTCGCGTCTTCAATGTAATTTAAAAGTCGACCTTTTAAATCCTCCGCTGTTATACTGCCTTTATTCATTGCCCAAATCGTATCGCGCAATTGACCAATAGTTGAGCGGGTAAAAGAAGTTAGATCCGTTAATTTGTTCGTTATTTTTTCCTCTTTAGTAATGAATTTCATATTGTCCATTGAAGAGGTAATAAAGGTAAGCTGAGAACCGATATTATCGTGCAAATCACGAGAAATCCGCAGACGCTCTTCATGCAATTTGTTCTTCGTCTGCTCTTCTGAAATGGCATCCTTTAATCGATTTTCTTCTTTTAATCTCTCTTGTTTAAATCGTTGCTGGCGATAAATTAGAACAGCCAAAACAGTCAATAAAATAAAGGCAATAGACAATCCTGCAAGAAGAGCATTTCGCTGTTTCTCATCAGCCAAATGTTTACTAATTCTCTCATTTTGTTGAGCGATTTCCTTTTCCTTTTTTTCTGTATCAAATTGAATCTCCAATTGGGCAATTGTTTTATTGCTTTGTTCATTCAATAATTGATCTTTAAAAGCTTGGAACTTTTTTCGGTAAATCAACGAATTTTTATAATCACCGATTTGCTCATACGCAATTGCCAATTGTTCTGAATTCGTTTGTGATAAATATGTGTAATTGATTTGCTCACTGATGAAAAGTGACTTTAAATAGTTATCAATAGCCTGTTGAAATTGATTTTGCTGATAATAAAAATCACCATAGAATCCGAAATTTTCGGCTAAACCATTTTGGTCATTCCGTAATGTTCTAATCTTAAACGCTTCATCAAAATAAGGTTTCGCCTTTTTAAATTCCTTTTTACTTAGATAAGCTTGACCAATGTTATTTAAACTATATGGTATTCCCAAGCTATCGTTGTAGCCTTTAATAATCTCTAATCCTTTGAAATAAAAATACAACGCACTATCAACATCGTTATTCATTTCAAATAAAACTCCAAAATTATTGTATGCTGCAGAAAGAGGAAGTTTGTTTTCGGAAGACTCAAGAATTCTTATCCCTTTACGCATGTATTCGAAGGCTTTTGGCAAGTTTCGCCGCTTCATTTGATGACCTAAAGTTGCATATGAAGAACCCGCTTTCTCCTTATTATTCGACTTTTCAAAGTGATGAATAGCTTCCAACGTATTTTGAACAGAAGTTTCATATTCTCCTTTATAATAATACGCCAAACCAAGTTTATCATACATTTCACCAACTCGATTGTTGTCTTTTATCTTAACTGCCAATTCAAGCCCTTCTTCATACAATGTAATCGCTTCAGCGGTTTGACTGTTCATAACATCGAATGGAAGAGCAGCAATACTATCTATTTTATTTTTTGTTGAAAGGTTTGCAATATTTTTGCGGAATTCTTTGAAATAGGTAGATTGACCCAAGCAAATACTACTACATACGTAAAAAAATAAGCCTAGTAAAATTCTATTCATTTTCAGAAACGGGTTAGAACATTCAAAAATACTAAAAAACAATAATCGAATTAACCAAAAAACGGTCTGAAATTCAGACCGTTTTGATAGGTTTCTAACTAAAACTAAAACTGCACTCTATGAAACCATTTTATGTAAGACTTGGAAGTCTTTAAAAAGTTACTATTCCCAGTCATTATGATAATATTCTCCGTCTCCTTCCATACTACCACGTTCTCGGTAATTGGTGTAATCATTGTCTTCTTGACGTAATTTGTCTAAAACAATAATTTGGTTTCCAATTTTAACCTTACCGTTTTCTGGAATTTCAATTATAATTTCAACTCCCTGATCCCTCAACTTATCTTTTCTCGGGAATTTAAATTTGGTATCAAGCAGCAAAGTGTCGCCAAATAAATTCGCCTTATGACGGATATTTTCACTTTTCACCAAAGCCGTTTTGTTTGAATAACTCCTAGCTTGAAAGTTTTGACGAACATGAAATAGTGAATCATTTGAACGGATGTACTTGAAATTAATGTGATCCATTATTATAAACTTATCATTCATCTCCCAAAAGCCATCATTATCACTTTTAACTTTAAAACCGTCTTTGGAAACCGACTCATCTAGTTGCGGAATAACAATTAATTCCATTGATTTCACAGAACCAACAATCCTTTCTCCTTCTCCTTCTGAAAAGAAATCTCTACCCGTTCTGGCACCAACGATACCACAAATAATTCCGCCAGTTAATCCAATTAAGAACAAACCAAGAAGACTAAATTTCGCCCATTTATTGTAGAGTCTAAAAATTAGCATTGATCCAATTAAAAGCGCAAAAAGAATCGCACAAGAGGTTCCCATAAACGCTCCCCACCAAAACAGATTGAAATCAGATGAATTCGATAAAACCAGCTCACCAAATTCAGCGGCAGAAAGAAATCCATATTCTCCGTGAACAGGGACGATCTCTGTACTGCCTATTCCAAAAATGATAAATACTACGAGAAACATCAATCCAAAGAAAACAAACCCGAGTCCGAAAAATACCGAGATGAAACGCGCCCCTCTGGAAACAGTATCAGAATACCCATCTCCTTTTCGAATTTTGTCAGCGAATTTTTTAGACCCATTTTTAAGTCTATCAGCGGCATTTTCAACTTCTTCTCGCATGGTTTCAACGGTTATTGGTTTCCCCTTCATTCGCAAACGATCGATCGTAGTTTTTGCTTTTGGCACAATGATCCACATTATAATATACACTGGAATACCGAATCCAGCAAAGAAGAAAATCACAATAAATAATGCACGAATAAATACAACATCTATTTTAAAGAAATTCGCTATTCCGGCACAAACCCCAGCAACAACAGCCGAGTCTGTATCCCTAAATAGCCTTTTTTCCGTGTTTTCCGTACTTGATTTTGAATCAAAACTTTCAAATTGTGAAGACTCTTCTTCATCAATAAAATCCTCTGGATTACCTAAAGCGGCTAAAATGGATTTAATATCATCCAATTCAATAACCGTTTTAGAATCGCTCAATTTTGAAGAGGCCAATTCGGCAATTCTCAATTCAACGTCTTCAAAAATTTCTTGACTTCCTTCTTCATTTTTTAAATTTCTCTGAAGTCTATCTAAGTAGTCTTGCAACAACTCATAAGCATCCTCTTCAATCAAGAAGTTGATTCCTTTTATGTTAACTGATACTGTCTTTTTCATTTTGAATTGTTTTTGGTGATTTTAGTTACGGCTGTATTTAATTCCATCCATGTTTCTGTTAATTCATCTAGGAAAGCTTTCCCCATTTTAGTAAGCGAATAATATTTTCGTGGTGGACCAGAAGATGATTCCTCCCATCGGTAGGTCAAAAGCTCTGTGTTCTTCAATCGTGTTAACAAAGGATAAAGTGTTCCTTCTACAACAATCAATTTGGCATCCTTTAATGTGTCAATAATTTCAGAAGGATAAGCTTCCTTTTTATCTAGGATGGAAAGAATACAGAATTCTAAAATCCCCTTTCGCATTTGCGCTTGTGTATTTTCTAATTTCATATACTTAACTATTCGTTTTTCAACTTTAACATGTAATCGTCATGTGATTTTTGTCCTTGGCCTACAGACAATTTTTGTTCACGACAAACTTCATGTTCTTATTGTTCTATACAAAGATATATGTTTTAAACTGAACTATGCAATACATAGTACTATTATTTTTTAAAACACTGCTCACACACATGACTGTGATCCCAGTAAACACTAAGAATTAACAGATAAAAAAAATAAAAAAAAATTAGCTGTTTTTCGTTTTACGAAGAAATTTACGCATTCCGGCGTAGTACGCAGGAGATTTATTTTCAGAATTAAAGTGAATCACTTCTTCTATTTCAGCCTTCAATTCCGAATGGTTTTTTACAAACTTTGTCAAAATCTGCATCGAATAAACTTGAACAGCAACTTTGTTGTCAAAGTCCTGAATAAACGAAATCAACAAGTCTATGAGTTTCGATTCTTTGTAATCCGTTATCACCAAATGATCTATTGTATTAATAAGGTTTCTTCGCACCGATTGATTTTCAGTTACAAAAAGTTGATCAACAATAGACCTATAATAGGGTTGAATAGACGGCGCATCGGACGTACACAAATGCACCAAAATCCAAGAGGCGTATTCTGGGATAGGATACGCCTCTTGTACATGAATTAATTGGACCAGGTCCTTTATTTCTTTGGGATTCTCTTTAAAATACCTCTGAAAGTCGACAAAATTTCTTCCCGTACGAATTTCCAATACTTTCGTTCGAATATCCATTCGGTGAAATTGCTTTATTGATTTAGTATCCAAGCAAAAATCAGCGGTGCGACAATCGTAGCATCTGATTCAACAATAAATTTTGGTGTGGTAATATCTAATTTCCCCCAAGTAATTTTCTCATTCGGAACAGCTCCAGAGTACGATCCATAACTCGTTGTGGAATCCGATATTTGACAGAAATAACTCCAGAAAGGAGTTTCAGTTCTTTCCATATCTTGGTATAACATAGGAACTACACAGATTGGGAAATCTCCAGCGATTCCTCCTCCTATTTGGAAAAATCCAATTCCTTTGTCTTCTGCAGTTTCTGTATAGAAATCGGCTAGCCACATCATGTATTCAATTCCAGACTTCATTGTAGAAGCTTTCAATTCGCCTTTAAGACAATACGAAGCGAAGATATTACCCATTGTAGAATCCTCCCATCCTGGAACGATAATCGGTAAGTTTTTCTCAGCAGCCGCTAACATCCATGAATTTTTAGGATCAATTTCGTAGTATTGCTCCAAAACGCCTGAACGAATTAATTTGTACATGAATTCATGCGGGAAGTAACGCTCACCTTTATCCTCTGCATCTTTCCAAATTTCAAAAACATGTTTCTGTAAACGTCGAAAAGCTTCTTCTTCAGGAATACATGTATCTGTCACACGGTTCAATCCTCTTTCCAATAGATCCCATTCGTCCTGACCTGTTAAATCACGGTAGTGAGGTACACGTTCGTAACTATTATGCGCAACTAGATTCATCAAATCTTCCTCCAAATTCGCACCAGTACATGAAATCACGTGGACTTTATTTTGACGAATCATTTCTGCAAATGAAATCCCCAATTCAGCAGTACTCATAGCGCCAGCCAAAGAAACCAACATTTTTTTCCCTTCCGCAAGGTGTTTTTCATATCCTTTAGCAGCATCCACCAATGCTGCGGCGTTAAAGTGTAAAAAGTTTTTCTCGATGAACGATCTAATTTCAGCCATTATAAGTCAAATTTGTAAGCGATTAATTTATAGTAAAGTTTTGATGCCATGAAGTCAGGTCCTGAAAACCCTTCGATCGGAGCTAACTCCACAATATCGAAGCCTACAACGTTGCATTTTTTATAAACCATTTTCAATAAGTCCAATGTTTCATTCCAAAACAATCCTCCTGGTTCCGGCGTTCCTGTCGAAGGCATTATAGATGGATCAAATGCATCTAAGTCAATAGTAATGTAAACATCTCCTTCTAAACGAGCAAGGACATCTTCTTTCCAATTTGGATTGGAACGAATCGCATACGAAGTGAAAAAGTTCTCTTTCTTAACGAAAGGCAATTCCACAGTGTCCATACTTCTAATTCCAACTTGAACTGCCTTTGATTCTCTTGCTGCTTCGTGCATTGCACATGCGTGATTACACGTTGTCCCTAAATATTCAGGACGCAAATCAGAATGTGCATCCAATTGCAATACATTCAAATTAGGATATTTTCTTCGAAACGCGCGCATCGAACCAATACTCACTGAGTGTTCACCACCAAGCATTGAAACAAACTTGCCGTCCTCCAAATAGCTGGAGATAGCCTTATCTACTGCTTCCACCATTGCTTCTGCAGAACCATCTTCGGTCACCGCGGGAGCAAGAAAAATTCCGTTTAGATAAACTTCTGTTCCTGTTTCAATGTCGTACAGCTCCATGTTTTCCGCTGCGTCTAGAATAGCATCAGGACCTTTGTCAGCTCCTTTACCATACGTACTGGTTCCATCATAAGGAACAGGTACTAAAACTACCTTAGAAGATGCGTATTGTGCATTCTCTTCAGGGATACCTCCAAATGTTTTCATTCGTAACCTAATATTTTAAGCATATCGGTGTTCGTTTGTTCTTTACGGTACAATTCGTGCACCACCTCTCCATTCTTATCTCGATCAATTAAAATGTGTTTTGGAGAAGGAATCAAACAATGTTTTATACCGCCGTAACCCGAAATTGATTCTTGGTACGCACCGCAGTTAAAAAAACCAACAAATAATTCTTTATTTCTTTTGAACTCAGGTAAATATATCGCGTTGATATGTTGTTCTGAATTGTAGTAATCATCACTATCACAGGTTAGTCCACCCAAGAATACACGTTCATATCGATCTTCCCAACGATTAATTGGAAGCATAATAAAACGTTTGTTAATAGCCCATGTATCCGGCAAAGTGGTCATAAATGACCCGTTGATCATGTTCCAGTTTTCTCTATCGTTTTGTTTTTTCTGGTCTAGAATGGAAAATACCATACCACCCGATTCTGCAACTGTAAACGAACCAAATTCTGTAAAAATATCAGGATGTGTCGCCCCAACGCTATCTGCGCCATTTTTGATTTGTTCGATAATTTCACGAACCATATACTCGTAATCGTAATCGAAAGCCAATGAATTTTTCACTGGAAAACCACCACCAACGTTCAAATATTTGATATTCGCATCAACTTTCATTAAGTCAGTATAAACTGAAATGAATTTTCGCAATTCATTCCAATAATATGCGTTATCACGAATACCAGTATTTACGAAAAAGTGCATCATCGAAAGCTTGAACTTTTTATGATCTTTAATTTTCCATTTAAAAAAGGATACAACGTCTTTATATCCAATTCCTAGTCGTGAAGTATAAAACTCAAATTTTGGATCCTCCTCCGAGGCGATTCGAATACCAATTTCTAGTTTGGTTTTTATTATTTCATCTAACAATTCAAACTCTCTGAAGTTATCGATTATCGGAATGATTCTGTCAAATCCAAGATCAATTAACTCAGCAATTTTTTGAATGTATAGCTCCGTTTTGTATCCGTTACAAATAACGTAGATATCATCTTTAAGTAATTTTTTCTTGTAGAGAGAAATAACGATATCAATATCGAAAGCTGACGATGTTTCAATATTTGTGTTGTGCTTTGCACATTCCTCCAAAACAAAACTGAAGTGCGAACTTTTGGTACAGTAACAATATCGGTATCGACCTTCATAATTTAAATCTTCGATCCCCGAATTAAACCAGTCTCTACATTTTTCGATCTGTTGACCGATTGCAGGTAAATAAGTAAACCGAAATGGTGTTTTGTATTTTTCGATTAGCTCCATCATGTCTAATCCTCGAAAAAATAAATTCCCCTTTTCTACATTAAATTCCTCTTGTGGAAAATCAAATGTTTGTTCAATTAAATCTCTGTACTTATTCTTCATCTAAATCATCATCTGCTTCGATGTCACCATCCATAGTATCATCATCATCGTCTACATCGTCGTCATCATCATCCAAATCTTCAGAAGATCCAGCTCTACCAGCAATAATACTAGATCGAGGAATTAAATAATGAGTTTCATCCGCTTTATAGATTACTCCTTCTGAAATCTCACCTTTAAAAGGAAAACTGGTACGTTCCAATTCACCCTCTGAATAAGCCGCGTAAATATCCTCCTGAGTGGCGTCATCGAACTTCGCGAAATCTTTAATAACCCTGTTCATGTTCTGATTAATTTTCTACAAATGTTGTGTAAAAAAGGGATTTGTGATAAATGTTTTGTGAAATTAAGTGAAAAAAATTAAATAACGTATATTTGACAGGTAAAAAATCTAAAAATGGATGATATAGATAGAAAAATCCTTGAATTTCTCCAAGAAGATTCAATGAAAACAGCCAAAGAAATGGCCTCAAAGTTGTCGTTAACAACTACTCCTATCTACGAAAGGATAAAAAAACTGCAAAGTTCGGGAGTAATAAAGAATTATGTGGCTCTTTTGGACGCCGATTTACTGGATAAAAACTTAGTTGTTTTCATGAATATCACCATTAAAGATCACCAAGCTGAAAAGCGAAATGAATTCGTAAAAAAAATGGAAGCACTTGAGGCCGTTCGTGAATTCTATCACACTTCTGGAAATTTCGATTTTTTAGTAAAAGTGAGGTTTTCGACCATTAAAGAATACCGTGACTTTTTATTAAACGATGTTGCACAATTTCGAAATATCGGAAACATTGATAGTCAAATTGTGTTGGAAGAAATTAAGTACTCGACGAGAATTGTGTTATAGTTTTAATTTAATCAAATTATTCTACGATAAATCTTACGGTACTTGATTGATGGTCATTTCTAACCAAAAGAAAATAAACACCTTTTGAAAATTTTGACACATCGCGTGTGAAGTTTAAGTTTTCAATTGTAAAAGTATCTATTTCAATCCCTTTCGCATCCTTAATGATACCGGATATCATTTGAACAGGTAGTGAAATGTTTAATTCTTTAGTCGTTGGATTTGGGAAAATTTTAATTGAAAGTTCTAGCTCATTTATACCAAGTGGAACATAATTACCACAAATGTCCCCATCGATGTTGCTATAAATTAATTCTGAATATGGATTATATCCTGCAGATCCATATAATTGCTGTGACATATTGGTAATACCTTTTGTCGCCTGATAGTCTTTAAAATGTAAAGCTGTTCCAAATCCATCATAAGGAATCATGCAATCACATTCTTGACAGTACAATTCAAATGCATCTACCCTACCAACACGCTTTTTGTAACCGCATGACTCAATGGAATCAGAAAAATACGAAGTCGTTTGAATTTCAACCATACCTCCAGGTTGCTCAATTAGATTTTCACCTTTCTTATACCCAAACGGGTTTGGGTAATCAATTAAATAAACAGGAGGATAGTTACTCAGTCCTGGGGGAGAATTATTCACTTGTAGATCATAATCAAAATAAATATAAACAGAGTCTACCGTTTCAATTCTATTGTTTACAACGTATCTCGAATAAGCTATTGTTGTAGGACCTCCAAAGGATGGGGAATTGTACCCCGTGTACTCCAACGTATCACCAATACTCCATGGAAATGCTTCATCATATGTCATTTGATATTCGCCCAATGTTGGGTTCAACTGCCCCTTTAATTTAAGACCCATTTCTGTTTGTGGAAAATCATAGCAATTCATGAATTGAATTAATCCTACATCTTCACCTAGTTTAATCTCGAAATTATGTAATGTTGAAGCAATTGGATTAGCCATCAAATCATAATGCAACACCTTAAATGTTTTCACAAAATCAATAACTCCAAAAATACTTTCAGTACCAATTGACTCGTATTTAATATAGTATTCATTTCCTGCATTTTGATAAAACAATGACGAATCCCCAAGCGAAATACCAAAATCAAACCTAAGTTGGGCTAATTCAATATTACTTAAAATTAATTCATTGGTAGCATTGTTGTATTTGATAACTCTCCCAAACCAGGTGGTATCAATCACTGACTGTTGTCCTCCTCCCCATCCTGCACAGCTTGTCCCTGTCACATCTACCTCTAAATCAGATAGAACGAAATACTGAGAAAACAAGATTGTATCACCATTCACTTCATTTAATTGCGAATAGAAAAAATAGCCATCATCAGATGGCAGTGTACTATTCGAAAAACGTTTAGGAACTGTATCATTGAATGGAGCAAAATTTTGGCCATTTACATAGGTTAGACCTAAAAAAAAAGTAAACAGTAATAGTAATTTCATAACAAGTCGAATTTATCTAATAAACGACAATTAATGATGAATGGTTGGAAGTAGAATCTAAGTCAATATTAACAATAAGGACTAATTAATTTGACAAACTATCTTATTTATTTCGTTTGGATGACAAGTGAAAGCGACAGCCTTTGAAGACTGGAGCAAGGACTGTAGTCCGTAAGCGAAAGGAAAGTCTGTACATTCAAGAAGAAAAAGCGAAAGCTTTTGAAGATTGACGCTCGGACGGTAAGTCCGCAAAGCCGAAAGAGTCGGGATGACAAGACTTGAACTTGCGACTTCTCGCCCCCCAGACGAGTACTCTACCAACTGAGCTACATCCCGAAAAAAAAGGTTCTTACTTCGCAGCAAGAACCTTTTTAATAATTTAAGTGTGATTATGCCGTAACGCCAATTACCTCAGCCATTTTAGCACCAATTTGAGCTGGAGAATCCACTACGTGAATTCCACACTCTCTCATAATTCTTTTCTTTGCTTCTGCAGTATCATCATCACCACCAACTATTGCACCAGCGTGACCCATTGTACGACCTTTAGGAGCAGTTTCTCCAGCAATAAATCCAACAACTGGTTTTCTTGAATTTTCTTTAATCCAACGTGCTGCAGTAGCCTCAAGATTACCTCCAATTTCACCAATCATAACAATTCCTTCAGTTTCTGGGTCATTCATCAATAGCTCAACTGCTTCTTTAGTTGTTGTTCCAATGATTGGATCACCACCGATACCGATTGCAGTTGTAATACCTAATCCTGCTTTCGCTACCTGATCCGCTGCTTCATATGTTAACGTTCCTGATTTAGAAACAATTCCAATTTTTCCTTTTTTGAAAACGAAACCTGGCATAATACCAACTTTAGCTTCACCAGCAGTAATAACTCCTGGACAGTTAGGCCCAATTAAACGGCAATCGTATTGAGAAATATACTCTTTTGCTTTTACCATATCATTAACTGGAATACCTTCAGTAATACAAATGATTACTTTAATTCCTGCGTTTGCAGCTTCCATAATCGCATCGGCAGCAAAAGCTGGCGGAACGAAAATAATAGAAGTATCAGCACCTTTTTGTGCAACAGCATCTGAAACTGTATTAAAAACCGGTCTATCCAAGTGAGTTGTACCACCTTTTCCAGGAGTAACTCCACCTACTACATTTGTACCGTATTCAATCATTTGACCAGCGTGAAACGTTCCTTCACTTCCTGTAAACCCTTGAACAATTACTTTTGAATCTTTATTTACTAATACACTCATTGTTGTTGTTTTTTTCGAACTATTTAATCAATCGTTCCCAAAAGTAAAAAATTCTTGGTTTTAATTGAATAAGATTTTCATTTATTAATTACTAAATCT
Organism: uncultured Flavobacteriales bacterium; assembly: GCA_913059205.1. GTDB lineage: Bacteria > Bacteroidota > Bacteroidia > Flavobacteriales_D > Crocinitomicaceae > UBA4466. The sequence continues at coordinate 31,584 of CAJXRM010000008.1, read as the reverse complement.
AATTTTCAATCTTAAAAAGATCAAAATATCCATCTGGAAGAACAAATTTAAAATGGTTAACAGTTGTTTTCTCTTCCAATATAGTCGACTCTTCGGCACCAATAAATTCTTTGCTAAAGTCCTCTGTAGTTGTAATGAATAATGTCCCCTCTTTTGCTTCGATTTTACTACTGGCCAATGTCAACGAAAATTTTGAGTCTCCAAATTCATCCAACTCATCAAAAGAGATGTCGTACTTCACATACAGTTCATCCTCATAATGAAAACCTTTGTACAGTGCAACAATAACTAAAGACTCGTATGGAAAACCACTATACTCATCAATTCCAGTTGCGATAAGCATTATGTACTGGAGATCCCCAATTCGAAATTTCCCAAAACCGTTCATCATACAATTTGAAACAGCTAACTCAGAATCTTCTCCCAGCGTCTTCAACATTTTTTCAGTAATATCTGGATACAAACGAGCGTTCTTGGCGAGTTCTTCTTTCACTTTTTCGTCTTCCGTGTAGTGACTTTCTTCATCAGCCATTACTCCTACACTTGGCAACTCGTCAGGAGTAACAAACGGCAATTTTATCTCCCTTGTTATTTCCTTAAAAATATCTGTTTGTTCATTTTGAGAATAGGCCAGGCTGACAAGCAGAAAAGACCAAACAATCAATAGTGTTCTCATAGGATGTTTTGTGTAAATTATTTAGAAATATACAACAATAAATCAAGGTTACTTCCTTATTTTACCAGCTCAACTTTCAATGTATAAACGAGAATCGAATTTGGTGGAATACCCTCAAGTTCATGAGTCCCATAACCCAAATGAGGCGGTGAAACTATAAAGGCTTTCCCTCCTTCATTTAACATCAGCATGGTCTCCTTCCAAGCAGCAATTAAAATATCAACATCAAATTCAATTGGTTTAGATTGATTATCGAAAACTGTTCCGTCTAACAATTCTCCTTTGTAAGTGAACGAAACTCTATCACCATACTTGATTTTTCTCCCTTCACCTTGCTCAAGGATCGAATAATACAAGCCGGATGATGATCGTTCACACGCCTTATTGTTCTCTCTCAAATAGTTTTCAATCTCATCATCAAAGCTCAGCTTATCTTCTTCTGAATACGTGCTACATCCTGAAAGAAACAGCAAACCTAAAAGTGTTAAAACTATTTTCATAAAACTACTGGCGTTAATGTATATCCTTCTTTTTCCAACAAACGAATAACACCGTTCGGACCTCCTAAATGTCCTGCTCCTACCGCAATAAACGCGTTATTTTCTTTTACAAATGATTTAATTTGTGGGATCCAATTTTCATTTCGATCATCCAAAAACTTCCCTTGTTCCTCGCTTATCACACCACCTTCAGATTGAATCAATTGATACAACTCATCAATTTCCTGAGTCGTGTAAGTTATCTGCATTCGCTTTATTAATTCTATTGCTTCGTCGCCAGTTCGAATATTCTCCATAACCATTGATGCTTGTTGCTCCTTCGTTAAGTTGTCGAATAATGCCATTTGTTCAGCGATAGTTTCCAATCCTTTAATGGTTACGTTATGCTCTTTCGCTATTTTTTCAAAGGACATTTCATACGACTCTGTTTTGCCTATAAAATGCAATTGAACTCCCAATTGTGTCACAGCAAACGGTTTCATCTTTGAGAATGACTTTCGAAAGGTCTCTTCTCCCATGCCAAATTTATCTTTCGCCCACATAAAAATGCTATCTGTTTCTTCCTGCGTGAAATAATCGAAAAAAGAACCTTCCTTCAGCATTACATAGCCAGTCGCTTCCATTTGATTCGGTAATCCAGCCAATTCCATTACTAACACATCAGTTTTCTTGACTTGCTTTTCGAGTTTTTTAGGGAAAATGAAATACTCTTTCTCAATCAAGTGCATCGTTCCAAAAAGATACGAATCTCCTTTTACTTCTGGACCAGAAATCTTCCACAAAAGGGAACTTTTAACCATCGGAAATTCGGTGACTTTATTTTGTCCGAATACCGATATAACATGAAGAAAAAAGCTGAAAAATGCTGTTATAGTTCTAGCTCTTTGAATTGAAAATCTCATTTTACAATTTTACTTTTAGTTCAGCCAAATAGTGCTGATCTTCTTCGTGAATTAATTCTACCTCAAACCCAACTTTTTCCGCAGTAGCTTTCAGCGTTTCGAAATCGACATACAACCAATCAAACCAATCTGAGGCATGACCATCGTATAGCATTTGAAATCTGAAATCACCATAATAACCAGCGTTTAAATCGATCCAATAACCGCCTTCATCGTCTTCATAAAGATACTTTATGTCGGATGAATCGCAAAGGATTTTCCCGTTTTTAGCTAAATGTGACTTTGCTTTTAACAAGGTAAACTCCAAATTTGAGAGCTTCCCTGCAATTCCTAGACCATTCATCAAAAACAACAAAGTATCGTATTGTTCTTCCTCAAGATTGAAGAAATTCAATTGGCGTGCTCTAATCTTTTGTTCTTTCAAATGATTCACAGAAAGTTCGCTGATATCAATACACGAAACATCTGCTCCTTTCTCCAATAAATAGTTGGCGTGAATTCCTGCTCCAGCCCCTACATCTAAAATTTTACCAGTGCATCGGTCCAATGCCAATTGTTCAATTTTTGGCATTTCATCGTACGTACGAAACAAGTATTCGGAAGGAATTACATCATCATCGCAGATTTCTGAAACAACGATAATATCCTTGTTCACTTTGCTTTTAGCGTAATCTACAATGGCTTGACCCATTGGGTCTTTTTTGTCAGTTGACATGATCAATAGTCGTATTCGTCGTCGTAATCACCAAAACCAAACTCATCTTCATCTTCATCAAACCCATCCACATCGCTTTCCGTTTCGAATTGCAAATCTTCACTTTCGGCTGGTTTAGAATCTTCGGCTGGTGCATTTCCAACAGTCAATATTGTTTTTGGATATTCGGGAGTATCTTCTGTATATCCAATTAACTCGATTAAGAAAATCCACATACGTAAAAAATCGTGTACCAAAATAATTTTTTGATCCGACTCTTGAATAAAACTTCCTATTATCGAAGAATGCATAACTCCTGGCAAAATTTGATCAGGATCCTCACCAAATGACATGTCAAACAAACTGATTTCAAACCCTTTGTCCCAACTGTCGTTCGACATGTAAAAGGATGCCATTTGATCCGATGTGAATCCATACGCATCTAGAATAGCTTTGTAAAACGATTCAAAATCTGCTTTATCACTAATTAAAATATCTCTAAAAACTTCGTTTTTATCCTTTGAGTCCAATAAAACTCTAAATTTTAATCCTGCCATCTTTGTAATCTCTGTGTCCGAATAAATACGGAGTTAATCTTTAATAGTTTCAAGTCCCATTTCTTTACCCAGTTTCAGCATAAATTGATATGCTTCCTCTTCATCGTTTTGAATTTCACCTTCCAAAATGGCTTCTTTTATTATTTCCTTTAATTTTCCAACTGCCGCGCACGGTTCCAAACCAAATGTTTCCATGATCAACTGACCTGAAACTGGCGGTTGAAAGTTGCGAATTCGGTCTTTTTCTTCAACTGTTAACAGCTTTGCTTTTACAATTTCAAAATTCTCTTTGTACTTCTTTACTTTGTGTTCGTTTTTCGAAGTAATATCTGCGTTACACAGTTTCATTAAATCATCGACATCGTCTTCCGCGTCCGATAACAATCGACGAACGGCTGAATCTGTAACAAAACCTTTCACTAAAGCTATTGGACGTAAATGCAAACGAACCATTTTTTGAACGTACTTCATTTTAGCATCTAAAGGAAGTTTCATTCGAGCGAATATTTTCGGAACCATTCGCGCACCAACATCTTCATGTCCATGAAAGGTCCAACCCACTCTATTATCGAAACGCTTTGTAGGTGGTTTTGCTATGTCGTGCATAATTGCAGCCCAACGCAACCATAAATCATCCGTTGTTTCACAAATATTATCTAAGACTTCAATTGTATGGTAAAAATTATCTTTGTGCGACTTTCCATTTCGCGTTTCAACGCCATAAAGCGCAACCATTTCAGGAAAAAATTGGTGTAACAAATGCGTTGAAAACAACAAATCAAATCCACGAGAGGGTTTATCGCATAAAATAATTTTGTTCACCTCATCCGTAATACGTTCCTTTGATATTATAATTAGTCGCTCAGCATTGTTTTTAATAGAAAGCAAGCTGCTAGGTTCTATCTTAAAATTCAATTGTGCAGCAAACCGAACTGCTCGCATCATTCGCAAAGGATCGTCCGAATACGTAGTATCCGGATCTAATGGCGTTCGAAGAATTCCTTTTTCAAGGTCGTCCATTCCATTAAAGGGATCAATTAATTCACCGAAATTATCTTTGTGTAAACTAAGCGCCATTGCATTGATCGTGAAATCTCTTCGGTTTTGATCGTCTTCTAACGAACCATCTTCAACAATAGGTTTACGTGAATCTTTTCTATATGATTCCTTCCGAGCACCAACAAACTCAACATCTAAATCCTTGTAAATAAACTGCGCCGTTCCAAAGCTTTCAAATAAAGACACCTTCTTCACACGTAACTTTTCAGCACACGCTTTTGCTAATTCCAATCCGTTTCCAATAACGACAATGTCAATATCCTTTGAAGGTCGCTCAAGGAGTAAGTCACGCACATAACCACCAATAACATAAGCCTGCAACCCTTTTTCGGTAACAATTTCTGACGCGACTTTAAAAACCGGGTGAGTGAGATGTTGACTTAAATTTATTGCCATAGCGGGTGCAAAGATACCAATTTCTTAGGATTTGTATTTCTCAATTTATTGGAAATTAAACGAAGCTTATTTTAACTTCTGTTTTTTTGTACATTCGCTAATCAAAAAACCAATATTATGAAGTACATCTATCTTCTATTCACTCTTTTCATTAGTCAAGTCTCTCTAGCCGATGCTTGGGACAATTTAACCTATCAAGAAGCAGAAGCAATTGTAGTTGAACTAGAGAAAAATCCGTATATATTTGATTATTGCGATTGCTGCAACAATTCAGGCGAGTATGCTACAACTGTTCATTTGCTCAAAGTAGTTTCTACGGAGATAGTTCCTTGTGAATGGGACGATGCGTTCTTTTCAGTAAGAGCCAACAGTTTAATTATTGCAGGAGTGTTTTATGGTGAAGATGGTCCTGATGTCAATGAACTTATCGCTCCGACAGAATCAGAAATGAATGAGGTGATTTTTATGAATTATACGTGGACTTTACACCCAGAAAGAAAAATGGCGACACCATTTTTCAATGTCGTTCCTTATGATTATTATGGTGAAGACAATGAACCTTGCAAAAAAGAATTTGCCTACCCGACTCCTGCGCAAGTAAAATCTATTTCAAAAGATAAGGGATATAAGAAATGGTATAAAAAAGTGATGTAGTCACTATTCCCACACAAACTTCAATAGTTTTCAACAATTCAATTCATTTTTATAAACGTATGTGAATTCAAAAATTGTTTTGTCTATTTTTAGTGCATGGATTTTTTGACTAACCTCGAACCGATGCTACGCACATACTGGTTCATCGCTTTACCCGTTTCATTGATTTTTTTGATTCAAGCCATCATGACATTTGTTGGGTTGGACAGTACAGATGGATTAGACGCAGATTTTGATGGTGACACTTCTTCAGGTGACACTCCATTTCAACTGTTTAGCTTTCGAAATTTAATTAACTTCTTACTAGGGTTTAGCTGGGGTGGAATTTCATTCTACTCTACTATTCCAAACAAGTTTATACTAGGATCAGTAGCTTTTGTAATTGGTGTAATTTTCTTGTTATTATTCTTTCTAATAATTCGTCAATTGAAAAAATTGGAAGAAGACAATTCCTTTAAACTTCCCATGTGTGTTGGAAAAACAGGAAGTGTTTATTTAACTATCCCTGAACAAAAAACAGGCGCCGGAATTGTTCAAGTGAGCGTTGGTGGAACAGTAAAAGAATTAAATGCAATCACCACTGGTGATAAAATAGAAACAGGAATTTTAATCCGCGTCACAGGAATAGAAAGTGACAACTTAATCATTGTTGAACGTTTACAGTAAATAAATTATGGATTTATCATCACCATTAATGTTGATTGCCGTTGGGGCAGTCGTTTTCTTCATCACAATTGCGGCGTTAGTCTCGCGATATAAAAGATGTCCATCCGATAAAATACTCGTTATCTACGGCCGAACAGGCGGAACTTCAGCTCGATGCGTGCACGGCGGAGGTGCGTTCATTTGGCCCGTAATTCAAGATTATGCGTATTTAGATTTAAAACCAATTTCAATAGAAGCAAATCTTACAAACGCCTTGAGTAGACAAAACATTCGTGTTGATGTCCCTTGTCGTTTTACCATTGCCATCTCAACAGATGATGACACAATGGGAAATGCAGCTGAGCGTTTGTTAGGATTGACGCCTGATCAAATTCAAGAATTGGCAAAAGATATTCTTTTCGGTCAATTGCGTTTGGTTATTGCAACAATGACCATTGAGGAAATCAATACCGATCGTGATAAATTCTTAGACAATATCTCAAAGAATATCGATAACGAATTAAAGAAAATCGGACTTAAACTGATCAACGTAAACGTTACTGATATTAAAGACGAGTCTGGATATATTGAAGCTTTAGGAAAAGAGGCTGCTGCGAAAGCAATCAATGATGCGAAAATTTCTGTGGCTCAACAAGAAAAAATTGGAGAGACTGGAAAGGCGATTGCAGATCGTGAAAAAGATGTACAAATTGCTGAAACATACAGAGAGCGTGACGTTAAAATTGCTGTAACTCAAAAAGACAGAGAAGTCAGCATTGCCATGGCAAATAAGGAAGAGGCAATTGGAAAAGCAGATGCGGAAAGAGATACACGTATAAAAACTTCTGAAGCGAATGCAATTGCTGTCCAGGGAGAAAACGAGGCTAAAATTAATATTGCCAACTCAGATGCGAAACGTCGTGAAAAAGAAGCTGAATCATTGAAATTGGCAGTTACTGCAGAAAAGGTTCAACAAGCAAAAGCTTTGGAGGAATCGTACATCGCTGAACAAAAAGCTGAAACAGCGCGTAAGGAAAGAGAAAGAGCAACGCAACAAGCGAACGTAATCGTTCCGGCAGAAATTGCTAAACAACGTGCGATTATTGACGCACAAGCCGAAGCAGAACGAATCAGAGAGAATGCCAAAGGTGAAGCAGATGCGATTTTTGCTAAAATGGAAGCAGAAGCAAAAGGATTACACGAAATTCTTACAAAGCAAGCTGACGGATACGACCGTGTAGTAAAAGCTGCGGGCGGCGATCCGAACAAAGCATTCCAGTTGTTGTTAATTGAGAAACTTCCAGAGTTAGTTCGAACACAAGTTGATGCGGTGAAAAACATCAAAATTGATAAAGTTACTGTTTGGGATTCTGGAAACAACGGAGAAAATGGTGGTTCAACGGCCAACTTTGTTTCTGGATTAATGAAAAGCGTTCCACCATTAAATGAATTATTTCAAATGGCGGGTCTTGAACTTCCTGAATTCTTGGCCAAATCTCAAGATAAAGGACCAATTCCACAACCAACACCACCTTCAGCTCCTAAACAAGCACCTTCTAAACCAAGAAAAAAGGATAAAGGTGATGATGATATTGAAAATGCTGAAGTGATATCTTAAATCATTGACTTAACTATTTTGAAAAGTGCTGAGGATCTCAGCACTTTTTTTTATGGAATTTGAACAATGCAATCATCTAGTTGTATATACTAATGTTCTTAATTGCTCACTATATGAAAAACTTCGGAATTCAACAATCGTGCGATGAAAATTGGTCTAAAATGACCCCAACTGAAAAAGGTGCTTTTTGTCAGCACTGCGCAAAACAAGTAATTGACTTCACGTCGAAAAGTACCGACTATATTAAGTCTACACTTTTAACGAATAAAAATCAATCGCTTTGTGGAAGAATGACTCTTCAACAAGAAATAGATTTACAAACTGATTACGCCCTTTGGGAACAGACATCGCATCAGCGAATGAGAAGAATATCTCTTTATGCATTTATTCTCGTTTTCGGTCTTTCCATTGTAAGTTGTGCCGATGACCAGGACAAAAAAACCATTCAACAGTTGCATCAATCTTCTATGCAAATGCTCGTCAATGATTCGAAGAAATCAGAAATTACAAAAGTACAAGCAACTGAAAAAGTCACAGGTATTCAGGGAAAATTAAAAGACATTCCTGAACCAATTGGATGTTACTTTCCTGAAGAAATTGAACTAGAATTGGTGAACGAAGTTCTTCCAGACATAGAAGAGATTCAAACCACCGAAAAATTAACTTACGTTACAATGGGCGCCATGGTAGCTCCTAATTATCGTCACATTCAATATCTTGAGGAGACTGCCATAGTGCGTTACGATGAAAAGGGAAGGGCAATTCCGATTGAATTCAATTCACTTACGTTTCCAAATCCAACAAGCAACAAGACTACTTTACAGTTTGAAGTTCCGACCAAAACAAAAGCGACAATTGCATTATACGATATGAACGGAACGCTAGTGAAAGAAATTGAAAGTCGAAAATTTGAACCAGGTACACATGAAATACCTATCGAATTAAGGGATAACCTTCCTGGAACATATTTAATTTACATTGTTTCCAAAGAGTATACGGAAAGTTTACGTATCGTGAAAGTTGATTAATCTTCTGCTATCAAGCATTCATAAAAAGTTTGAATTTTTCTTTTGCTTTACGACTTACTGGAACTGTAACTCCGTTTTCAAGTATGACCTCGTTTCCATAAGCACTAGAAAATCGTTCTACTTTTTTAGAATTTACAAGATAAGAACGGTGGGTTCTAAAAAAACCTCTATTTTCTAGGTACATAAATTCCTTCAATGGTTTCGAAACAATAAGTTGCTCATTCTTAAAATGAATGATTGAATACATTCCTGCTGCTTCGATATAGGAAATCTGATCAATCTCGACAAAATGCGTTCCTTGCTGTGTATTCACCGCTAGCTTCTTATCTTTCAGTAAAAGCGTCTTTCTAGCTTTCTCTTCGTACTTTCCAATTTGAGTTTCAATTCTATCGACGCAACGTTTCAAATTATCTAAGTCAAGTGGCTTCAACAAATAATCAAACGCTTCAATTCGAAGCGCCTCAATTGCATGTTGGCTATGCGCTGTAACAAAAACAATTAAAATATCATCCGTAAGAAATTCTTTGATTTTCAGACCAGAAAATTTAGGCATATCAATATCTAAGAAAACTACTTGAGGTTTGAGTTCTTGTATTTTTCGAACAGCATCAGGTAAATCAATTCCTTCCCCGACAATTTCAATGTTATGTTCAAACAATCCAAGTACACTTTTCATTAAATTGCGCGCGTGCGACTCATCGTCAACCACTAGCGCACGTATTTTTGATTTGTTCATATTCCCTTGAAATAGATTATCACCCGTGTTCCATTTTCTAAATCATCAATGCGCAAGTCAATGTTCATTTTTTGCGTTTCACCTAAGATATCGATTCTGTCTTGGATTGCCTTAGAGGCAAATGACGTGTGATTAGGGCGTTCAACTTCATTCACAGCCGCAGACGCTTCGCGTCCAATACCATTATCTTCAATAATCGCCTGAAAACCATCTTCCTTTCTTGTTAGTGTTAAGCTTAGTAATTTCGATTTCTTCGAATGCATCAATCCGTGACGAATAGCATTTTCAACAAAAGGCTGCAAAAATAACGCTGGAATAGCATTTCCACTTAAATCAAGTAGAGGATCAATAACCTCGACATATTCAAACGCATTTTCGGTACGTGTTTGTTCAAGCGAAACGTAATTTCGTGTAAATTCCATTTCCTCTTGTAGCGAAATAAATTCCTTGCTCGTGAAGTGCAAAGCCTGCCTTAATAATGTGGCAAAAGTATTTACATTTTTATAGGCTTCTACTCTATCTTCGTTGAGAATTTTTGTTTGAATGGAACTTAAACTATTGAAAATAAAATGCGGATTCATTTGTGAACGAATCGCTACCAATTCAGCATTTAACGCTTTCAACTTCAACTGTTGTTTTTCAAAAACTCGACGGTTTTTTAATTCGATTAATCGTGCGCGCCAACGAATTATCAGATAAGAAATACCGATAATGAATCCGAAAAAAAGTAAAATAAACCACCATTGAAAATAGAAAGGTTGTTTAACCTTTAAATTAAACTGTTGAATTTCACTGTGTACTCCGCCGCTTTCTGCATAAACCTCCAACGTGAATTTTCCTGGAGGAATTCTCAATAATTCAACCGAATAATGCTCTTTTTTTTGAGCAGGTTTCCATTCTCCATTCAGCTCAACAATTCGATAATACACATTTCCTTCACCTGAATAATGAAAGTTCGGCAAAACATCGAATTGAAACGTTAATTCATTGTCTTTATAAGGCAAAGAATACGCGTTATTTTCTAGTGTAAAATTTCCGCTATCATCAATGCGGCTAACAGTCGGAATAACAGTGTCTTTTGTAGCTGTAATTGGAATTAATTGAATACTACTACTATTCCCTATTATTCGATAATTGCCAATTCCACCTGCAAACGTTATATCATTCATAACACTTGATGTCAGCTTTCTTTGTTTTTTAAAATCGCTTCCAAACAACTCGACCGAGCGATGATCTTTTAAATCCACAGTCAACTTTCCTTCAGTTACATATAAATGACTTATGGGAATCCGCGTAGAAAACACCTTGCTTTTCTTTAGTTGCTTATCAAATGAATAAATGAAGTTCGACGTTCGGAAATACCAGTGCTTTCCTAGAACACAACTATTCGTTCCACCTTCCTGAATGAGCTTAAGGTTTTGTGTCTTTAAATTAAACAAATACACATTTTCGGCACTTTCTAGCAAATACTCATTCGCAGAAAATGGCAGTGCATTCTTTATCCATAAAGTGTCTAAAAATGTACGAATCTCATCCTTTTTTATAATGATGAGTCCTTTTGATGAACCGCAAATCAACTGTTCACCCACCGATTGAATCGATTTACAAGCACTCAAGGCTTTTTCTTCTAGAACCTGCCCACTGCTTTCATCGATCTTTAAAAAACCACCGCAGTAGGCATACAAGGTATTTCCAGAAATATGCATGCTTTGAATTTCAACATTGCGATTGAAATCATAAACTTTTATCAATTTTCCTTGTTCACTGAATTTAAGAATTCGACCATCGTACGTTCCAACGTACAAGTGATTGTTGCTTGTATATACTTTAGAAAATTTGACATTTCTACCTTCAAATGAAGCAGAATTGATTTGAACAACATCCGTATTCGGTACATAGAACAATCCATTTTGTAAAGAACTTACCCATAACCCCTTATTCTTATCGCTTAATAAATGTGTGCATTGAATTCCATCTAAATAGTGATGAGTGAATTTCCAATCTTTATTTAATCGGTAGACTCCATTGAACGTACTTATCAACTTTTCTCCTCCATCGAGCTCAACAAAACCGGTTATTTTTGAATCTTTTGGAAGGGCTGAGTCGTGTAAACTACCAAAAGACTTAAATCCATTGTCGTATGTCCCACATTCTCCAGAACGATCATCCATCCAAAAAATATTCTTAGCTCCCTTATAAACATGGACATTACTACTTTCCATAAACCTTTTCGAGGCAATTGTTTTCTTCAGTTTTAGGTCGTAGCAGATTAAAACACTATACGTTTTAATGGATCCAAACAAGTACAACTTACCCTTCAGTACTACTCCGTGAAAAATGCGATTAAATTTTGGAGAAATTTGAACCTCTTCCCCTTTTCCGTCTTTATCTAATGAGTGCAAGCTTCCGCTTTGAAAAATAAAATGCTCATTTCCATCTTCGATGTACGCTGGGAAACCCCAAGATTCCTTCAAGCTACTTTGAAAAGGAGTGAGTTTGTTGTTTTTTAAGATGAATTGCTTCCCTTGAAAATTACGACACATGATATGTCCATTCTCAAACGAAATAAAATTTGAAAGTGCGGATGTTTTGATTGCGCATGTTGGCGATTGAAATGAAAGACCATTGAATATGCTGCAGCCGTTGTTGTGACCGATATAGATATATCCCTGTTTATCTTGAAAACTTTCGTAAATAGTGTTACTAGGTAAACCCGATTCCAAGTTGTAATTACGGAAGGCCAATTCGCTTTGCCCAAAAGACATCCACGATAAAAAACAAATGCAAAAGAGCTTCCAATTCATAGCTCAAAATTACGTAATTCTTCGCCTGAAAAAAACCATTAAGAAGTTCAAACCTACCACTTAGAAGTTGCGCCTGACTTTTTAGAAGAAAAGCGAATGTAAAAACGGTGCTCGAGGTATTTTTGCTGAACGAAAAAAAACTATTTATATGAAAAAAATTTACTCTTTACTCTTTAGTATTATCAGCTCTTTGAGTTTCGCCCAAGACCTACAATTTGATCCAATTTTCAACAGTGGAACGCCTCATAGCGACGCTGATTTGAGTTTCGACCAAGATCTTTCAGAGTACAATTATGGTGGCGTAAAAAAATTAAACGATAGTGTATTCATTTATTATCGTAATTACGTTAACTGGAATAATGAGGAGGTGTTTTCAGACGTGTACTTCAAAACAGTTTCTTCCACAGGATCAGTATCTTACGATTACATTTATACGTCACAAAACAGTTTTGCGCAAAATGGACCTGATCTATTTACTGTATCGGACATTGTTATAGCAAACGCTCGTGTTTATATCCTTCAAAACCAAGCATACGATGATAATGGAAATACAAAAAACGGTATATACGTCCATGCATATGATTATTCAAATGGAACGTTCAATCCTTCAACATGGGCAAGCAGTGGTGGTGCAATTCAGGTGACTGAAAACATAATGAATGCAAAAGGAGTCGAACTAAGTTTTGGAATACTGACACTCGCGTTTGCTTCCTCTAATGGAGGACCATGGCAAATCTCTTCAACATCTGTTGGAAGTGTAGCTGGAAATATTTCTTTTGGAGGAGTTACAACTCTTACGAACAACACTACCGGAATGTCTTCGGAGGTAGCAGATATACTGTTTGTTTCAGCAAATGAGTTGTACATCGCTGACAATGCTTATTCTTGTTCAGGGGGAAATTGCAACGATATGGTTCGAGTAATAAAGTACAATCCTTCTACTTTTTCACTAGCTAGTGATTATACTGCTGGCGGAACAGGTTTCTCGCAAACAATGAATTGGAATTCACAAACGAATACTCCAACAACACAAGATCGCATCAAAAAAATTCTATATCAAAATGGGAAAATAATTGTTGTAGGAGATTATAACCATTATGACGGTAGTCCATACGCATTAAGCAAAGGTAGAATAACGCGATTAAATTCAAATGGAAGCATTGACAACACTTTTGCTGTGAACAGCTCAATTTCTGGAACATTCACAAACAACTTCAACAATGACTATTTTCGATGGGAGTTTAATGACATTGATCAATTCTCAACAGGTGATCTTTTTATTAGCGCGAATGGAAACTTCGGAAGTGGCCCTTCTGATCCAAATCAGTGCTTTTTCATAAAGTTAAATGCAAATGGTGAATTGGATTCTTCTGTAGGTAATAGTGGCCGTTTATTTGAAAACCAAGGTTACAACTCAATCAAGGAAACTATTATTTTGCCAGGAAGTTCTGCGCTTAACGACAAATTCATGTTTAATGGATTGCGACAGTTAAACCCGGGAATAGTAACAACCATGGGGAGACTTGTATGGTCGAGCGGTGGAACTTCCAATCTCACTGAGACCGAACAAAATGCAATTTCAATCTACCCAAATCCAACGCAGGAAATTTTAAACGTTTCTCTTTCAGAAGCAAGTGCAATTGTTGTAACTGACATCAACGGAAAACGATTGATCAAATTACAAACCTCTAATTCACATGTTATCAATGTTGCTGATTTAGAATCGGGAGTCTATTTCATTCACACAGATAACGGAGCGACAACTCGCTTCATAAAAAATTAAAAACCAAAAACACATCACATGAAAAAAATCATTTTAAGTTTATCTATTTTAATTGCTGGCATCACTGCTAACGCACAAGACATCAGTGGAACCTACTACGTTGGTGAACCAAATTACGATGCAAGTCTAGAACACCCATGGAAACGCACCTATTCTGAGGCTACTATTAAATTTGACAAGGAAAAAACGGCCATCGAAGTCGCTATTGATGGAATGGCGCGTAACATGTGGGGTTCACCAAATGAATTCGAACTCGAAGCTGTAAAAGCAGGGAAAATCTACGCTTTTAATATGAATAACGTTGGCGACCAATCGTTAACCAATACTTCTTTGCTTCAAATTGAACCGGGTGTATTCGTTGTTGCATCTGCTTCAACAATCGACATGGGTTGTACAGAAGTAAAACGTGCTGTAAAATCAAGCGCTCCTTCAAAAGGCGGTAAAGTGTATCCTGTTGAGTCTTTAGTTCGTGAGTTCATCTTAGGAAAAGACAAAGCGCGCGTTAAGGCTCTTTGCGACAACGATGCTGAGTTTGAAAAATTACTTGCGGATGCTGTAATGGCACATTGTAAAGCGAAAAATGAAAAAATCGGTGACAAATACCCGTTACCAGCAGAAGGAATGAAAGACGCTGGATTAAAAGCGGATGTTCACACTCAAATCAAAGCGTTTGCAACGTCAAATAAATGGCCGCAAACAGTTGAACGTTCTTACATTAAATCAACTGATTGGACACCTTTGAAGCAAGGGGCAAAAATCTTGGGAAGAGAAATTCGTTGTGTTGTTATCTACAGCAAAAATGGCGCTTGTCAATGGCAAGAGTTTTCAATCCAACAGGACTTTAACGGATCTGCATACGGTAAATCATATGTACAAGGAGTAGTTCCTGGCGGTTTTAGTACACCGTGTAAATAAGTACAGTTTTTCATATATAGTTTAGTGTTAGGATCCCTCAACAGAAATGTTGAGGGATTTTTTTCAGTGCTTTTTTGACATTACAAAACAAGAATACGAAAACATTTTTGTTCCTCTTTCGATACCGAAATTCTACAAGATAAATATTTCCCATCCCAACCTTTTCAATTTCAAAAGCGTTCCTTTTTGTAACACTTAAAAACTATACTATGAAAAAGATTACGCTAACATTACTGCTTTTAGCAGGATTATCAAATTACAATTACGGACAAGTTAATTCAAACCCTGGATCTTGGAACTGGAGCAATCCACTCGCATGGTCAGGTGGATTTGTACCTGTATCAGGAGAAGTTGTGAACATTGGAAACAATTCAACTATTACCGTAGATTTCCCCTTAACACATGATGCGACCATCAACATTAACGGTGGATTCTTGCAAAGCGTTTTACCAGCTAACTCGCTAACACTTAACGGAGCCGATCTCAACCTCATTGGCTTTTCGTCCATTCTTAATTTTCTAGGATCTGGTGGTGGAGCAACTCCTGTAACGATCAACGATGGACATTTAACCAACGGCGGTGTGTTCATGAGCGGCGATTTAACCATCGATTACAATTTAACAAGTGGAAGTAGTTCGAACAACGGTGATTTTATGGTTCAAGGTGACTTTACAATCACTGGCGTGGAAACCTTCGACAACAATCTTGCAATGAATGTGAGCAGTCAGCTCCTACTTGGTGAGAATTGCACTTGGAACAACAATCAAAATGCGAACGTGGGATCCATCTTAAACGATGGTGATATCGTAAACGTCTACGCTATTTCTGTTACAGATTCTATCTACAACTCTGTGTATGGTACACTACTAAGCTCATTATCAACTGTATCTACAGGAACTAATGTAATCAACTACGGATCGTATACAATCTCTGATTCCCTAAGTGTAGGAAATAACTTTGTTAACTACGGAACGTTTGTGAATAACCAAGGGGGTGTTTCAATTGCCAACGATTTTTACAATTACGCGGCGATCTCAGGCACACTAAACGGTAAATTCGATATCGCCAACTATTCCCTAAATGATCTTACTGGTTCACTCACAGGTGATATAGATGTTTGCGACGCGACACTAGCTGTAGGAGACCATTTGGATGATGACCCAGGATACATGAACAATGATTTCAATACGGTTGATTTCTGTTCGATATCGTTCGCTTCTATTGACGAGAAGGAAGGTCTAGTCGTGCGGGTATTCCCTAATCCTACAAACAATGTGTTAAACATTCAGGCTGACGTGAACTTTACAGCTGAATTAGTTGATCTCAATGGAGCGGTGATTTTTGGCTTAACAGATGAAAATACCTCGCACATGCTGAATCTTTCTAATCTAGAAAACGGAGTGTATTTCTTGAAAACGTTTACGCATGAAGCGAGTTCAGTGCAACAAATTGTAAAATTAGACTAAACACACAGTTCATATTTTGGATGAAAAAGATCCCTCGCACATCTCGACATGCTCGATGATAGCGGGGGATTTTTTTGTTTTCAATTATTACTTTCTTTCTTGGCATCGCCCCAAAAGACACCGCGAAGCAGCACCGCAGGTAAAGCACTGCTTTGGAAGACGAAAGCCCGTTCGGGAAGAACGATAGGCTTGAGGTAGTAAACAAAGAAGGTCTAGCGCTGTAATCTTAGGCTACCCGAATTGCTTTCATCTCTTGAAGTTGAAAAGAGAGAGCACTGCTCTCGAAGACCAAGCGGCAGCGCTGGGAAGGATTATCTCAAACAGCTCCACCACGAAGTAGCACCGTAGGTAACTTCTGGCGTTCTTCAAGCTACGGGTCCCAGCCTGCGATCACTCGGCGCGTTCCTAAAATCTCTCTTCGGGAAATAAACAGTGTGAAACGTGATTGTTTATAGCATGGGCTTCCTTTTTCGATAAGAACGATTGTGAATCAGTGTCAAGACGCTTTTTGAAAAGAGAGACCGCGAAGCAGCAACGAAAGTAACGTGATGGCTTTCGAAAGTCGAATTATACATGTGTTTGACGAAATTATACATGTGCGAATCGGTTACGGTGTATTAAATTTGTTTGTTATAAACAAGAAACAACCATCAACATGAAAATTCTATTCGCGTCTCTTTTCGTTCTTATCACTATAAATTCAACCTTAGCACAATTCGACTGCAACACCATTCAAGTGAATGCTTCGGTCTTTTACCTGGATCAAACAGTAGACAACAGTGTCACAATGGATTATAGCTACGACATGTCAACACAACCTATGGTTTTTTATCCGAGCTTTGAAATTGTACTTAATGATTCAAGCGAAATTGCTTTCCGCGATTTCTATGCTACTTCAATGCTCGGCACAGGAACGTTGGATTACGCTATTATCTATAAAAATCCATCGATTACAGTCGGTTCGACATTCATTGGCAATTTTACAATTAACGGTAACACGGACACGGAAGGGTTTACGTGCTTGTTTCCTGTGTCGTTTATTTTTCAATCAGACTTGGCAATCGAAAATCACGATTCCTTTGAAAACACAATCCTCTTCCCTAATCCATCAAATGGAAACTTCTCGCTTGAGTTTGGAAAGCAAATTGACCAATTAACAGCAACTCTTCGAAATTCTGCGGGACAGCTTGTTTCAATTACTGATCACCATTCGATCGATACGATTCAAGTGAACATTTCTGGTGATTCTGGATTGTATTTTCTTGAACTGCTTACCCCTAACGAAAGTGCTGTGGTGTTGCGATTGGTAAAGAAATAAAAGAACCAGTAATAAAATCTTTTATCAGCACATACTTCTTCGCAAATCGGATTCTAATTTTCGTGATTTTCTGTAATTTTAGCGCATGATTCGAACTGTAACATTAGACGATGCGGCACAACTGGCAGCTCTCTACAACTTCTATATCCGCACTTCTGTTGTTACTTTCGAGGAAGTTGAAATTGGAAGTGAGGAAATGGCCAACCGTATCCAACGCATTCACTTCATCGCAGGTTTTCCGTATATCGTTTATGAAATTGAAAACCAAATTGTGGGGTACGCATACGCAAATACTTGGCGCGAACGCAATGCGTATCGATTCACCGTGGAAAGTACCGTCTATGTTGCTTCTGGTCAATTTGGTAAAGGCATTGGCTCTGCACTGTATTCCGAATTAATTGCGCAAGTAAAACAGAAGGGATACCGCGCGGTTATCGGTGGCATCGCTCTTCCAAACTACGCAAGTGTAATCCTCCACGAACAATTCGGATTCAAACGATGCGGCGTCTTTAAAAACGTGGGATTCAAATTCGATCAATGGATCGATGTTGGGTTTTGGCAGTTGGAGGTTGAGTAATAGTTGTTTTGTTTTCAATTATTACTTTCTTTCTTGGCATTGCCCAAAAGACACCGCGAAGCAGCACCGAAGGTAAAGCACTGCTCTGGAAGTCGAAAGTCCGTTCGGGAAGAACGATATGCTTGAGGTAGTAAGCAAAGAAGGTCTAGCGCTGTAATCTTCTATTAACGATTTCTATTCTTACTTTTTTCCAGGAGCTGAAAAAAGTAAGCAAAAAAGAGCCCTTGCGCTGCATTGCGCAATGCAGTTCCGCTCTTGAAAGCCGATGTTGTCATTGATCTCCTACGGAGCTTACTCCAACATTAGCGCCTTTCAATTCGTTCCACTTTTTGCTGATGCTAGGCGCAGTCCTAATTCTCACTTCGAAAAAATTAATTGTTTGAAGCGATTTTATTTCTAATATGGGCTTCTTACTTCGATTCAAAATATTGTGATTCGAAGTGCAAAGCTAATTTTCGCAGTAGAGAACGCACTGCGTTTGAAGAGCAAGCGATAGTGCCGTGACTTTAATGTTTGCTGGAGACGAGCTAAACGCAGAGAAAGTGTTCGAAAAACACCTCAATTAAACGAAGTTGAGGAGAATCAAATAAAACAAATCTGGATTGGGATACAAACGTGGGAGCGCAAGCCTCCTCTTTTACTATCGCTAGCTGGATTTCAAAGTGGCATCTTATCAAAGAGATCGATGATCATTGCGTCTAAATCTGGACAGGGAGACCGGAAAACTTGAATATCGGTAAGTTCTCCATCCAGTTCTACAGTAAAACTAACATATATCTTTCCACTAATGTGACTCATCGCACACTGGGGGTAGGTCAAACGTTTACTGATATACTCCATCAACGCAACATTTCCTCCTTCAAAACTGGGTTCAAAATAGGTCATGCACATGTCAATTACCTCCACTTCTGTAGACATACTTCCTAAACTTGAAATTACTTTTGATCCAAGCTTATCTTCTTGTCCAAAGGAAAGAAAGGTAGTAAATATGAAAAGTATGATTTTCATAAGCGCTGTTTAGTATAAAACGCTTGAATTAGGTGAATTATTTCCTTATCCTAAAATGAAACAAGATGGAGTTATTAATGACTTCAGCCTTTTGAATTAAAGCGTTTATGTAACTTGATGAAAGATATTCTTCGCGGTTTTTAATAAGTAGGTTTTTCATTTCTCGTTTACTCGAAAGTCCTTCATCAAAAGAACTGCTGTTCACCTTTAGCGCGTAGACACCTGATTTACCTTGGTATACAATAAGTTGATTGAGTTTGCTTTCTCTAAACAATGCTCCTATCATTTCAGGTTCGTACCCCTTTTCACCTAGGCCGTTTTCACTTAAGCGAATCTCAGCGTCAACAATTTCCATATCTGCGGCTTTTGCAATTTGTGGTAAACCGAGGGAAGTATTTATCCTTTCGCTTAACAGTCTTGCCTTCTTTTCTTCAATTAAATCACGCTCCATGGCTATTTCTAACTCCGAGAAAGGCAATACTCCCTTTTTGAAAGCGCCAATAAAAACTGGAATTATTATTCTGTCGTCTTGAACAAGCGGTTTGCTCATAATATCTCCAGGTTTAACTTCTTTGTCGTAAGCGAACCTCAGCAAGGCAATTGAATTGGTGGAATCAAAGCCATAAATCATTGGTGAGTTGTCTAAAAAGCTAATTGGAAACGGAAACGTATTGTGTGCATCAGCGACTTCCTTCACTACATGATTCAGATTTGAAATTGGTTCCTGACTGATTCGTTCCTTTAACTGAGCAGTCATTTGTGCCACTTTATCCTGTGCAGTCTTTACTGTTGTCGCAGAACTTTTAATCTCTTTCGAAATAATAGCTAGCACCGGTAAATCAACCCGTTTTCGTTCTAAGACTTCCATAATGTGAAATCCAAAGTCTGTTTGTACATATCCAATCTTCCCAATTTCTTCTTCAACAGCGAACTTTGAAAATTCTGGAACCATCTCATAATCAAAAAAATCGGTGTAAACCCCACCTTTGTGCTTTGATCCTGGATCTTCGGAATATTTGGCAACTAATGCGGCAAAATTATCGTGATTGATTTCCTTCATCAGTTTTTCCGTTTGCAACTTTGCTTCAAACACTGCTTTTTGATCGCTTCTTGATGCAGCGATTAACAAGTGACGAGCGGTCAAACTATTTTCATTGAAATCCAATACTTTGGCAATGCGGTAATTCTTCCCATCGATGTAAGGACCAACCACATCCCCTACCTTCGCTTTTTTGAACTCCCCTTTTAGTGTTGCGGGATACGTCATTCCTTGTCGCGCCTTTTCGTCGTCATCTGGTTTAAATGTTGCCAAGTGAGTGCTGCTATATCCTTTCATATCACTGTGTCGCATCACAAATAAGGAATCTTCTTTTGTGGATTTAAATTCTTTCTTTAATTCCATCAACTTCTTTTCAATGGCCAACGAATCTTCTTTGGAAGGAAAGGTGTAAAAATGCAAATGGGTTATTTTGTGCATATCTCTATTGTCGAGGTAACGCGTATCATCTTTGTTTTCTTGGTAGTAGGCTTCTAATTCCTCCTTACTCACTTTAATCGTATCGCCCGCTTCAGTGTAATAAGGGAAGCGAATGTAAGAGATGTGTTTGACTTCCGATTTTTCTTTCATCGCCTGCTGCGCTTCTACATTCGTTACATAACTCCCATGCGCATATATACTCGCCAACTTTTCGTGTAAGCGACGCGTGGTATAGTACATTTGTGAAGCTTTCCACATTTCGCGCCCGTGCCTTTCCTCGCTACTGCTCAATTCATCAATTCTTGCCTTTAACAATCGCTTATCAAATTCTCCCGTTTCCTCATTTGTAAATCCATATTTCAAATCAGGCATTACCTCGAATCCTTTTTCGCCAAACAAGTATGCTTCAAATTCTGCGTCAGAAATACGCAATCCTAGTTCGCCGCATTCTTTGTTCTGCAGCAATTTCTGAACATGCCCGTCAAAAAGCTCAGTAATTTTATGCATGTCGTAGGTGTCATCTCGTTCTTCGTATTCGTACTGGTATGCATAGGCCGCAGCGACTTCTTCTAAAAATCGCTCAATATTCACCCTTTTCCCGTAAAGCGTTCCATATCCGTATTCTTCTGGTTGCTCATAAGTCGCTTGCTCTGGTAAATCAAATGCTTTGTGTACAGCTGTTTTATCGTAGTATTTCTCAATATTGTTGGATGAATAGTACGATTTGAACCGATTCTTTAATGTTAGTACATAACCTTGCACCTTTTCATGATCTCCACGTGAAAGTGCATTCACCATGGCTTTATAAAGGGCTAAAGGTGTAGTTAACTTATTGATATCTATTTTCGCTGCAGCTTCATAAGAACGAATGGCCTCCTCAATTTGACCCAGATCAGAATAAGCGTCTCCAACTAATATTCCAGCAAACGCACTTAAAATTCCATTCTTCGTTTGAAGGTCACTCAACAGTTTCTTGCCTTTTTCTAATTTGCCAGTTTTAAGATAAGTCGCGCCTAACAAATAGTTCGCAACAACCACACTTTTACTTTCAGGATGTACCTCAATGTATTTCGAACAGGTTTCAATTACCCTTGCATCATCTTTCAATTCAGCGGCTAATATACACTCCCAACAATCGTCGTACGTCGTAGTTTGTGAAAGACTCGAATAAGAGACGATTAATGTGAATACTGGGAATAAGAATACTTTCATTGTTCTCAATTCAACGTGAAAATATAAGGTAATCTGCCTATAGAACGGACTTTCTTTCCGTTGCAATTTGCTGGTTGCCAATTTTGAAGTAAGGTAGTAACGCGATAGGCTTCGGCGTTTAAATTTGGTGATGCTCCTCGTTCTATTTCGATGTGGGATAATTTACCGTCTTCTTCAATGATAAATTTTATGTAGACTTTACCTTGCTCATTCATTTCAATGCTTTCTTGAGGATAACTCAACTTACTACCTATGAATTCATACATTGCATCCTGTCCTCCCATAAACTGTGCTTCATTGAAGTCGTCTTTCGGACATCCACAAATTAGACTTTCGGTGTTTTCTTCTTTGGCCAAAACGCCTTCATGAATGCCACCATAAATGCTGTCTTCTTTTGCATGCCAGAGCGCATATGTTTTTGCAGATGGTCCTAAATGGACATTGCTAATAAAGGAGTTGCTTTTATTCTTAAACAGAAAAACTTCCTTCCCTTCAAAAAATCCTGATGGATCTTTAAAAAGTATTCGAATTTCATGTGCTTTTTTTGATAGTGTTATTGTTGCCTTATACTTTCCATATCTATCACTTTCTCCCTTGGCTAGCTCAACACCTTCATCGGAAAGAATTATAATTTCAATTTCCGCTAATGCCTTTCCTGTAAACGCGTCTTGAATATTTAAAAGGACGTCTACAGGAGCACTAAAGGTCGTTGCACTTGCTAGCAGGGTTATGATAAAAAGAATTGTTTTCATTTTATTGGGTTTGAAGAGGTAAATATAAGGTATTTCGTTTTTTGTCCATTTTTACCGCTTCTTTCAGTCCTTCTTCGGAAAATTAATATCGTAAAAACGGGGAAACATAAGAGAAAGCACTGCTTTCGATGGGTAAGCACTGCGCTTTACTCCGGTTGAAGCGGTTGTCGCAATTCATCCGTTTTTATTTCTATCAGCACTTCGCGGTAAGTGAGTTCTTTTGATGCAAAGCGCGGAATTTGTGTTTCTAAAAACTGATACTTTTCTTCGTCATCGATGATTTCTTTCAGTAACTTTTTGTCTTCTTCCCAATTCGCTGGATCTGCAAGCTTAGTGAGCCATACCCGAAATTCAGTAAAGATGTCTTTCATTTTAGGGTATTCAAGAGCAATCGTCTTTCGAACTTCCAACATTTCATCGTACACTTCACCAACGCTTATCGATTTGTCTGTACTGTCATTTTTTGACATCAACACATTCATCCCTGCAATGGGCGCTAGCATTTCAATGTCCACCGAATCCACTTCTTCATTTACCATTGGGTAAAACTTCTCCTCCAGTTTATAATCTCCCTTGGCTATTTTCAAAAAATCTATTTTCTGCTCACGGATTTCAGAAATGGACTGTGATAAGGCATTAAACGCAAATAAAAGGGCACAAAAGAATAATTTTGTAGGCATGGTGAAAGGTTTTCACGAATATAATGAATTTGTACGTGAAGGTTTCGTGTTTTTAATTGGAAATAATCAGTGTATTTCTGAAATGGGCATCATACTTCGATAAGAACGACTGTGAATCAGAAAAAGCGATAGCTTTTAGCTGCGCTGCTACTGCGTGGTGATAGTGTTCGGGAAGAACACCTCAAATAATCAAAATTGAGGCGAAAAACTAAACGCACAAAGAAAATCCCTTAAAATCTCAAAAACCTACACTTCACTCAACAACTCCTACATCGTTAACAGAATTTAAGTTAACGAGTTGTTAAGCAATTGTTTATGGCACAATATCAGTAGTTCCAAACATACGTTTAACAGGTCCGTGAACGATGTCTCCTAAGTCGAGAAGCAAAGTGTGGAAGGCGAGAAGGAAATTCACGGACACAATCTTAGAAATCATGGATAAGATAACGAAAAACAAGATCGCGATGTACAAGGCTGTACGTTCGATCATCGAAACAAACCAGGCGAACTGGTCGGAACTTCCGGCGTTTGCTTCGGCAGTACAAACTTTTGGCGAGCGTCTCAACGCTTTAGAGCAGGCGGCAAACCACCAGAACCTCGCGTTGGTTGGCGTAAGCGCCGTGAAGAATGCCAAGCGTGCCATCGTTGCTGAAAAGGCATACGCAATGAGTAGCTCTATGGTGGCATTTGCTGTCGTGACCAACGACGTGGAGCTCATTAATCAAATGAAGATTGCCAAGCACGAACTCGACAACTGTTCTAAGGACAAGATGTTGATCCTCGTGGACCGCATCTTGACCCGCGCAAACGATCTCGTGAACCTTTTGGGCGACTACGGCATTGATCAAACAACCGTTGATGAACTTCAATTGTTGCGTGACGAGCTGGATGCACAGATGGGCGCTCCACGGAACGCTATCATCGATCGTAAAGGACAAACGGGACGTATTAAATCGCTCGTGCGTGAACTGAATGCGATCATCAAGTTTCAACTGGACAAGTTGATGGTGATTCTAAAAGAAGATCATCCGCAGTTTTTCATCGATTACACCAATGCGCGTATGGTTGTTGATTACAAAAATAGACCTGCGTCTGGCGGGACGTTGCCGCCGGAAAGGGATGATGGAGAGGAAGCGAGAGCTTCTGAAGATTGAAGCCCGTTCGGAAAGAACGAAAAGGCTGAAGGATAACTAAATAGGATCCTGATGAGGATTAGTAATAAGTTGAAAAAAGGATCCCGCACAGAGATGTGCGGGATTTTTTTTGTTTTCAATTATTCTCTTACTTTTTTCACTTACGGTGCTGCTTCGTGGTGGCATCGCTTGAAGTTATAAACGATTATACCTTACTTTTTTCCAGGAGCTGAAAAAAGTAAGCAAAAAAGAGCCCTTGCGCTGCAATTCCTCAATCCGCTCCACTCCTGAATCACCGATCATAACGGTGATCCTTCGGCTTCCGTTATGATACTCGGTATTCAGTTCGCTACACGAATTTCCTTTTGCTAGGCGCGGTTCTTATTCTCACTTCGAAAAATTAATTGTTTGAAGCGATTTTATTTCTAGTATGGGCTTCTTACTTCGATTCAAAATATTGTGATTCGAAGTGCAAAGTGTTGAAAACAAAATTGAGGCGAAAAGCTAAACGCACACAGAAAACCTAGGCGCGGTTTTACATCTTGGTTCGAGAATTATATTATTGGTAATTAAAAAAGATGGTACAAGGGAATTCCTCAACAGAAATGTTGGAAAAAACCTTTTACCCTTTTAGAAATGCCGCGAGCACTATTCCAATCGAAAACGAAAAGATAAAAAATGAAATTACGAATGCTTTGTAATGATGTTCTGACATTGTTTCACTGATTGCTAGTGCAATAATAAACAAAATAATTTAATCTAGATTGAATCTAAATTAGAAAAAGCACTGCTTTTGATAGTGCCCGGGAAGCACACCTCAAAGTAACATGACCTCCGTCAAAGTATGAAAAAATGGGTTACGAAGGCTCAAACTCCGTATCACATTCCTTACACCTGTAAACCCGTTTCCTATATATCGGAAATACACCAAAGAAAATGGAAGTGATGGCGGCAAAAATACTTCCTGCGTTCTTCATGGAGTTAAAGTTACCAAATAAGCGGGTTGACTCACATTTCGGGCATTTAACTTCATCCCCTGCTTTGTCCAAATAGGGTTTGTGCTTGTAAATCTCAATTACTTCAAGCGCTCGTTCAACATCCTCTTCCCTGACCTGCAATCTTACACCACCAATTGCGTTGCTGATTAAGGGATTCACGTCTACCGTGAATTCATCAAGGATAAAACTCTCGATGTCCTCCGACTCCAAATAGTTTTGCAACAAGTGTGCGTCTATGGATGTGTAAAGGCGTTGTACGGTGATTAGGTTCATTTCTTTTTTTTCAAGGCTTTCCTATAAGCCGTCTTGAACTCAAATAAACAATGGTCCATGCCTACTAACCAATGCTTCATCATTCCATGCGCATAGCCTTTGCCGTTTGTGTCAAAAATTGCAAGGACTTCACTTGTTTCTACATCAAAAAATGTGAACTGTAAAAAGGCCCTGTCTCGTGCTTTCTCAAATTTATCCACCATAATGACCAAGCCTATTCCTGCATGATCCCTTAAGGTATACTCCTTTATTGTTGCTGCTATAAGTTCCTTGCTTAATTCTCTGTTTTCAGAACGGACATAATTCTTCAGGTCTTTGTAGCTGTCCAATTGAATGTCTTCCAGACGCGTTCTTACTTTTTTTCTCAAAAATAACTCAAACTCTTTTTTGGGGTTTTGCGCGTGAAAATTCGTTGTCCACTCTGAAAAGTATTGATCTATAGCATCTTCTGTAGCTACCTTTTTTGGATTATACAATATAAAATTGCTAAAATCTAAACCGTAATATATAATGGTGTCTGCTGCTTTTACTTTTGAAAAATTGTTTATTTGATCCCCAGTTTGTGCCAGGGATATTAGTGGGAAGAGGAAAATTAAAATTTTCATAGGTTTAAACTTACAAAAATTATCTTTTCGAAATATCAACGTACTTCCCATTCTTAAAAATCAACACGCTGCTTTGAAACCAATCGGTTTCAGACTTTCCCATGTTACATAAAAGTAGCGGTTGCTCTTGATGATAAATGGGAATTGGATGGATGTGAAAATAAATCCAGTTATCGATATCCTCATGAACCTTGGTTAATTTTCCGTTTTCTTCTAAATACAATTCTGCAAAGGTGATAAATCCATCCTCTTCATATCCTTGAATGGCATAGAACTGCTTTTCTAAAAATCCGTTTCTCAAACTTTGCGATTCTTTATACCCTTTTGGCAATTTGTATTCAATCAATTGTTTTAAACGTGCTTCGGGTGCTTCTTTTGTTGGAATAGCCGGTAAAACTGTTTCCAATCCTGCAACAGCATACAAGACATTTTTTGTTTTATTAACCTTATAAATTGCAACGGGAATTGGATCAATGTTTTGATTCAAAAATTCATACCGCTGAAATTCACCTTTTCCACAAAAGTTGTTCAGTTCATCATAAAAGTTGACCTTAGTCAACTCTTTTACATCGAAAAATTGTGGAATTAGCGCTTTGGGAATTTCTGTACGTGTGTAATCTTCATCATTGGTGTAAATAACCTTTTCCAAACTATAACCAATTGAATCATACCACAACTTTACATTCGCATCTTTTTTCCATTTCAACGGCAGAGCTACCTCATCTGTTTCTTTCAAATATTGAACAAAATCAATGTGAAAGTTGTCTTCTGGTTGAAGTTGGTAAGGCGCAGGGGGCTCCGTTTCAATTGGTTCTGAATCAACTTGCGCGGAATCAACCGCAACAGTCGACGTGCATGCAAAAATGAATGGTATGAAAAATAAGTTTAGTACTGATTTCATAGGATTAAACTTACAAAAATTATCTATTCTAATAATCAAAAGAAGAGAAAGCACTGCTTTCGATGGGTAAGCACTGCTTTCGATAAATCAGCCTCTCTTTCTTAGTAGCGGAATTGGCGTACCGCTTCCGCGATATTACTTTGGTTATTCACCGCAGTAAAAACTTAAAACCCATTAGTGTACAGATACATCATTATCCACACTTGCAACGGCCTACTTTTTAGGTAGTCTCACATCTACAAACAGCGCGTTGTCGGAACTTAGCTCAATATCTTCTGTTATAACATCAGAATATCCCTTTTTCGAAACTTTGATACGAATGACTTTCTCATTTTCACTAAAAACGCCCATTGAAGTATCGTTTAAGGTAAGTTCACTAAGTGTCTTACCTTTTTTTAAGACAGTTACAACTGCATCTTTTAACTCTTTCCTTTCAGTGTCAAAAACGCTAACTATGATATTTCCTTCGTAGTAATTGTCTTTATTGGGCACTCTTTTAATAGTATATGGCGTATTGCATTCTGATAAAAGTGCTAGGATGTACGCTGGAACTTCTTCATCCATAAACAAATAAGGATCAGCGGCAAACTGGTACGAAAGACAGGCATTATCCATCATCCCAAACTCTTTGTACAAATCGCCAACTAAAATGTCAAACTTTGTATCCATATAACCACCCAAATCTGTTAAAGGATATTGAGTCATAAAGCCTTTCAAGGCGTCTTTCCTGTCCATGGCTAAAAATATTTTTACAACAAGTTCTGTTACAGGCATATAATCTACTCCTTCTAAACTAAAAAGGTAATCTGCATCCTTCAAGGCATTTTCGTACTGCTTTAATGCCATATAAATAAAACCGCGGTGTACATTGAAATACCAATCAGTCGTATCCATCTCCAATGCTTTATTAATTAAGCGTAAAGCTTCGTCCATTTTTGTACTATCGTGGTCATGATAATAACGCGCTAAGGTTGCGTAAGAACCTCCGTCGTTCGGATTCAATTCAACAACCTTTCTATACGTGTCGCCGGCCTCTTCAATCCTTCCCATCGATTCATATACACTCGCGCGCATAAAGTAATACCACGATTCATTCGGATTCTTTTGAATTGCTGAATCGATTTTCTCCAATTTCTGATCGTAAGGATAGTAACCCAAGTCTGCAAAAAAGTCATTCATCTCACGCGGCATGGTTTGCCCAAAAGAGTTGAAGAAAAACAAGGTGATTGTGATGGTAATGATGTGTTTCATTGGTTGTGTATTGATTATAAAAAAGATATCGCTCAAAATTGCATCGAGAGCAATGATAAATTAATGTGTTACACTGCTGCATTCAATAAATAGTTATCAACCGCTTCCCTGTTATCCTCAAAATATTTTTCAAAAGCCTTAACAATATGATCGACTACTTTAGTAAATGAATTAGAATCATTTAGAAGTGTTATAAATTTACTGTTTGACATATTTAACTCTATTTGTTGGTCAAACGATTCTATAAAACCCCAATTACACCAATATTTAGTAGATTTTGGATCTCGATTTTGTTCGACATAACCATTGTCTCCGTATCTAAAAGTACCAATGAAAATTCCGCCAGTTGCTTTAACACCAAATGGTTCTATTCCAAAAAATACTTGAGAATTCGGATACTTTTTATTTTTTATCCATATTTGTGAATAACTCATGGTTATTCGATCTCCTAAAATGGCTTTATAATTTGAATCTAATAATAACTCGTTGACTTTTTTCAAAACCGTATTTCGTAAGTTATTACATAACGTTTCTTTTGCAGAGTCAAAATTACGCGCAATTAATTCTGCTGCTTCGTAATTTGAAAGTATTAATTTTTGTAACTCTTGTTCTTGCACTGTATCTATTGATTTAGTTAATTTTTGAATTAGAATTCTGTATTGCTTTATTGTTTCACGCACAATTGGTGCGTTGGCAGCTTCTTTGGTGCAGATTTCCAACCAATCTACAATTTCATCACGATATGTCATTGTAAAATAGTCAGTTCCTGCTTTTAATTCTCCTCTACTTTCTTTACTTGCATCCTTTTCTTCTAAAGTCAAATAATACACTTTATTGAAACCCTTATTGTGGTTTACATAACGTTCAATTTGATTAGGCTGATCTCCAGCATATATCTTATTTTCAATTGAAATGCTTCTACCGCTTGTATCTTTAAGATAAATATCAATCCTACCTCCTGTTTTCGCTGCGTAATCTACTTTTCCACAGCTGTATTCCAAATAAACACTTGCGGTTGAAACATCCAAAAAATCTTCAGCATTGATTACCTTTAAAAATATTTCTAGAAATATACTCCCCATTAAATGAGTACCATTTGGATCTAATAAATTGCCTAAGAAATTTGAATGCGTATCATTTTCTTTACTCTCCATTCGAAGAATAGAAAAAACATTAAAGCTTTCTCCTTTTGCTTTTTTTAATTCTTCCTCTTTTTGTACAATAAGTTGAGCCGAATGAAATAGATTGTTGTAATGTTGGGTTGTCATAATTAGAATTAATTTGTGGACCAATCGCAATTACGCTGGTAAACAGGGATTACGAATTGCACGTTAGGTGCTTGCAAGAAGTTGTTTATTGGTAGTTCGTTTGCTTTCATATTTAGTTATAACGGTTATGTTAGTGCCAGATTAGCAAAAAATAAATTCTCCTCCATGACTTTCCATTACGAACGATAAGTCCATTGCTGTATTTTGAAATATTTCTTGAATTATTCCATATTCTCCATACCATTCTTTTGAAAGTTTCTTGTGCAGATAGATAGTTTCATCAGAAAAATCAATTCCAGCTTGCCCTGCATTTTCGGCCAGCAAAAATAATTCATCAAAAGTCAATGTATATCCTAAATTATGTGAATAATTATTTCTTATATCATTAATCATTAATAAAAAGACTTCCATTTTCTCGTCAAAATAGTCGAATTCAATACATTTTTTCACTTTGGTTGGAAAGTTCAATTTCGACAATTTTCCATCATTTCCATTTTTATGTTCTATAAATTGAACTAATAAAGCTTCAATTATTAGATGACCATTTATAAAAGCGGCCATTGTCTCGTTTCCAAAGAGCGACATCAGATGATTCAAATTTGGATTCTCACTTCTTTTTTTTAATATCTTTTCTTTCATATAGTGAATAACTTTTATAATTGAAACCAATCGTGCCTTGCTTTGTGCTTGCGGTAGTATTATTTTGTCTGTCTTAAATAATCTATAACTTGGGGCGAACTATTTTTTATAAAATGGACTTGATTTTCGGTGACATTTTCTCCGTGAATTGCATAATTACAAATTGAGAGAATTTCGCGAAGAATAGAATAAAAGCTCTTGTCTACAACTTCTTTGTCTGTTAAATCTTGGATTATTTTTATAATCGGTTTATGTCTGTATCTGTCATATTCTAGGTCAGTAATGAATCTGTTTTCCCAGATTCTTCTTAATTGTGTCTCAATATTGTAGCGTACTTTAAACATTAATAAATTATCGTCAGGTACATGAATATAATCAGTGGTATGCTTATTAAAATGTTGACCTACTTGCTCAAGTTTGGCTTTAACAATTTTATCGATTTCTGTTTCTAGACCAGGAAGCACATTGTCTGGAAGCGTTGGTGTATTCACCCCAACATTTGTTGTATGATTAACCACTTGTTTATTAATAGAACTTATTGTTGCAGTTAATGTTGACGACAGTGTTTGAAAATTTTGACGCATTTCAGTTTTAAAGTCTTTCACCTCTTCTTTAGCTTCCTTAATATTTCTTTCAAGTTCAATGTATTTACCTATTTTAATTGTTTTTAAAAACGGGAGCAAGATTAAAGCGATTGAAAATAATAGCAATACGAGATGGGTATATTGAATCGAAGAAAGGTCATTAAAGTCAATTTTACAATATACATTCAAGAATAAACAAAAGCCAATTGTCCAAACAATCAATACAAATGGTAAATGGGGTAGTGCTTTTTCAAAATTTGTTTTGGCTAGTTTTAAAAATGTCTCTTTCCCTAAAATATAGTAGCAAAGCAACAATAAAACCAATAACAAGATAAAAAGGATGATTGCAATTCGATAAAAACAATAGCAGTTATTAACATCCTTATCACAATTAAGTTCATTTTTTGGAGCCTCCTTTGTGCAACACCTGTCTCTTATACACATCTCCGAGCCCACGAGACAGGCAGAAATCTCG